>PMWW01000087.1 GCA_003165795.1 Acidobacteriaceae bacterium | reverse complement strand
CGGACGCCCAAAACTGGCATAATCTTACCCGTCATCTTACCATGGACCACACCACCAAGCTGTCCACCAAAGGCCAGGTCGTCCTCCCCAAGTCACTGCGGACGGCGCATCGCTGGAAGCCCGGCATGGAATTCGTAATCCAGGAACAGGACGACGGCATTCTTCTGCTACCCAAGGCGGCCACTAAGTCGGGGACCTGGAACAAGCTAATCGGCTGCCTGGCTTACTCTGGCCGGCGCAAATCCATCCGGCAGATGGATGCGGCTGTTGCCGCCGCGGCGCGGTCGCGCAAATGACCGCCGTCGATACCAATGTGCTGCTTCGTATCGTCACCAATGACGATAAATCGCAAGCCGCGCGCGCTGCTGCATTTCTGCAAAAGCAGGATCGAGTGTACCTGGCCAAGACGGTGCTGCTCGAATTTGAGTGGGTGCTGCGCCGCGCCTATGGCTTTGCTCCTCCGGAGATACTGGCCGCTCTTCGTCGCCTGCTCACCGCCGGCAATCTGGAAGTTGAGGATGAAGTCGCGGTATTGCAGGCGCTGGACTGGTACGGCCAGGGCATGAACTTTGCCGATAGTCTGCACCTGGCCTTGGCGGCCGGCGCGCGGCGCTTTGCCACCTTCGATACCGTGCTCCTAAGCAAGGCCCGTCGCCTGGCAACAGGAAACTTGGCGGCTCTCTAGTTAGATGTGTGCGCGCCGCAGTCCCTCCGCCTTCGCGCGACTAAATCAGCAGAGTTTCAGTTTGCCTTCTGGTCAGGTTGCGTCCCGATTAGAAGCCGCAGGATAGGGCGGGCGTTCAGAAGCGGTGTCGCAACTACAAGCTATCTCCTAAATCGGGTTTGCAAGGGCACGGCTTCAGCCGTGCCGCAACAGTGCATGTATAGGTGGCTTTATCCGCTGACGTGAGTACCTTCCGGCAACAGTGTAACTTCGGAGCTATGACCTGAAATTGCGAGACACCACACTAGACTAGTAACTGGCAACTGATGTCATGAAGACCAACGCCGTTCGCCTACTCGACAGCCTGGGCGTGAGCTACCAACTTCGCCAGTACGCCGTCGATCCCGACGACCTGGCCGCCGAGACCGTCGCCGCCAAGCTCGGACTGCCTCCCCAGCAGGTCTTCAAGACGCTACTGGCGCGGGGTAATCGCACCGGGCCGTGCTTCGCTGTCCTCCCCGGCAATGCCGAGCTCGACTACAAAGCGCTGGCGAAACTCACCGGCGATCGCAAGCTCGAACTGGTTCACCTGAAGGAAGTGCAGCCGCTCACCGGATACATTCGCGGCGGCGTCACCGTGCTGGGCGCGAAGAAGGACTATCCGGTCTATGCCGACGAGACCATCGAGCTGTGGGATGTGATCTCGATTTCCGCCGGCGTGCGCGGTATGCAAATCCTGACCGCTCCCGCCGACTACCTGCGCGTCACCCACGCCACCGTCGGCGCCATCGCCCGCGGCAAGGACTAGGTTTGGCGTCGTGGCTACGCGGTCTTGCTGAAAAACGTGATCGCCACCGGACTCGAAGCGGCCCACGCTTAGGGGAACAAGAGCTGCGTAATAGTTGGCCGTAATAGCCGCAACGCGGCGGGATGCTGTTAGCCGGGGCCGTAAGGCCCCGGCCCAGGGGGAATTTAATCTGAGCCGCAGAGCGGCGACACGGGTGGCGCCCCAGTCTCTGAAGGCCGTCCCCTGCGAAGCTCTGATTGAGCCTGCATGTTGAGCTTCCCTGGTTGTGCAAGCCAATTATCAACCTACAGACTTAATCAGGGCTCCCCTAAACAACTGGGCTTAGCCCCGAAAATACAGAATGCTGACTTTTTCCGCAGCCTCTTCAGCCCGCGGGTTCTAGAGAAGCCGACGGAAGAGAGCGGAACTGCACGGCCCAACCCACTCCACTCACTGCTACGCGATCTCGATGCTGACGGCCTGGTCCGCGCCCTTCCATTCGTAATTGCGGGCCACGGGAAATCCGCGTACCCAGACGATTTCTGCGTCATGCAGCAGCATCGGCCAGCGCCGGCGTTGCTCTGCCGGGACATGCTTTTCGGCGAAAAGCCGCTTCAGCTTTTCCGGCGAGCGGCTATGGGCCGGCCAGAAACGGTCTCCCGGACGCCAATTGCGGACGGTGAGTTCCGGGCCGATCAAGGCCGCGCTCAACAAGCTGCTGCCGGTCGCTGCGCGGGCCTGGTCCTCGGCAATGGTGAGGGCCCGCACCGTCACGCCCAATTCTGCGATGCGAATCTCGCCGGGAACCGGCAAGATGTATTCATAGCTCGGTTCGAATTCGTCGACCGCTTCCAGCGTTCCCAGTTCCAGGTAATCGCCTTTGCGCTGCGCCCGCCGGCCGGAAGGAAGCTCGGCCTGCGACAAATTGCCCAGCGCGCAACGCCGCAGCTTCTCCACGTGCTCGAAATCGAGGGCCAGGCCTGCGTCTTCGGCGAAGCGCTTGAGGAGGCGGCGCTGCAGAGCCAGGGGGAGTTCGGCGAATCCGTCTAAGGAAAGCCGGCGCGGGTGAACCGCAGCGTCTTCGGTCGGCTTGAGTCTTCGCAGCAGTTCCCCCTGCACCAGGGCCTGCCAATATTCCTCGTCGCCGCGCGACACCTCGGCCGCGTCGTTCAGGACGGCGCGCAGGTTGGGATTGAACTCACGCTCCAGCAGTGGCAGCAAATCGTGGCGCACCCGATTGCGAGTGAATCGGCGGTCAAGGTTGCTTTCGTCCTCGCGCCAGGGTTGATCCAGAGATTCAAGGTAAGTTTCGACCTGGTCGCGGGAGATGCACAGCAGCGGGCGAATGATGCGGATGGAATCGTGAGTTCTCCCCACAGTCCTGATGTGAAAGGGCGCGGCTTCTGGCGTGCCATCCAACGCTCCCTTCTGAAGACGGGCTTTAGCCCCAGAGGTATTCCCATGACGACGTAAATCCAGGATTGGGTAGATTCCGGCCAACCCTCTGGTCCCCGCGCCGCGCAGGAACTTCAGCAAAACTGTTTCGGCCTGATCGTCGAGCGTGTGCGCGGTGGCGATGGCATCGAATCGCCGCTCGGCGGCCAATTGCGCCAGCCATTGGTAACGAAGTTCACGTCCCGCCGCCTCGACGCTGAGCTTGTTGGTGAAAGCGTGGTCGCGCACATCGCCGTGTCCGACAAAAAATTCCACCGCGTGTTCCCTGGCGAGTTCGGCGACAAATGCCTGGTCGGCGTTCGACTGCTCGCCGCGCAGTCCGTGATTGAAGTGCGCGACCGCGAGCACGATGCCCAGCTCGGTCCGCAACTCCAGCAGCACGCGCAGCAGCGCAACCGAGTCCGCGCCGCCGGAGACAGCCACCGCCACGCGGTCGCCCGCACGCATCAGTTCGAGGTCGCGGATGTAGCGAAACACCTTGTCGCGCACGGGCTTATAGTAGCAAGGCGTCGCTCTTCGCTGCTCGCTCTTCGCCTTTCGCTATTGGTAAAACTCTCGCCGTCATGCTGAGCGAGTGGTCGCCGGGTTTGCGAACGCGAATCGAAGTGGACCTATGGCTGGTCTGGGTTTGTAGCAGCAATAGAGGTCCTTCGACTCCGCCCGCCGCGGCGGGCTCCGCTCAGGAGGACAACGAGAGTTGTAGCGAAGTGCCAACGCGAACGGTTAAGGAAACTCTGGTTAAGTCTGATTTCCTGAAGGGGACGGCCTTGAGGCCGTCCGTAAATGCCGCAGAATCACCTCGGCTTCAGCCGCTGAGGGAATTGCTGTGACTTATCAGAGTCTCCTTAACCGTGAAAGGCGGGGACGACGGGAAAAGCGACAAGCGAAAAGCGAACAGCCAACGGCGGCTCCGCTATTTTGACAGCGAGCCTAGGGCGGCGCGGAAGATGGCGTCGAAGTTCTCGCGGCCGGCAGCCTGCACCGCGCGCTCGACTGCCTTCTCGGCCAACGCGCGTTGATAGCCGAGATTGTTGAGCGCGGAGATCACGTCCTCCTCGACCGCCGAATGCGCCACCACGGGCTGCGGCGCGCCGAAGCCTTCCAGCTTGTCGCGCAGCTCGACACACATGCGCTCGGCAGTCTTGCGGCCGATGCCGGGAATCTTCGTCAGGCGCGCGAAATCGTTGCCGCGAATTGCGCCCACCATGTCGGCCGTGGCCATGCCGCTCAGAATGGTGATGGCTAGCTTCGGTCCGATGCCGCTGACCGTGATCAGCTTTTCGAAGAGCTGCTTTTCTTCCGGCCGCAAGAACCCGTAGAGCGCCAGCGCGTCCTCGCGCACATGGGTGTGGATGTGCAGTGCAACTTCGGAGCCCGCTGCCGGCAACTCGGAAAATGTAGGAACGGTAATGACAACGTCGTAGCCGACGCCGCCGGCCTCGACGATGGCCTGGTTGGGATGCTTCGAGATCAGCCGTCCGCGAAGGTGAGCAATCATAGGGCAGTTGCTAGGGACTAGAGATTAGAGGCTAGTTGAAGAGAGTTGCGAAATTCCCTAGCTCTGATCCCATGGAAATATGGAAACCGCAGATCCCTCCGCTCCGATCGGGATGACAAATGGATAAAAGCGAGGCAGCATCCCGATTCGCCGTTTACAAACCCCTAATCCCTAGCCCCTGGCTTACTGCCTTCTCCGGTGATAGACCGCGAACTCGAAGCCGGGATTGGCGGGGAACAGTTCGTTGACCTTGCGCAGGCGCTCGGCCATGGCGTTGGGAGCTAGCAGTGGATAATCGCGCTCGCGCAGGTCCTGGTAATCCACGTCGAGATACAGCGACAGCAGGTACACCGCAATCGCATCGGCAAAAGTGGCCAGCAGGTACTCATGCTTGGCCTTCTCGGCCTCGGGACCGTTGGTGGTAGCAACTTTGCGCAACTCGTAGGCGTCAAGCGAAGTCTCGCCGCGGGCCTTGTCGTCCACCTGCTTCCACACCAGATCGGAAAATTCCTGCGAGACACCGACCAGGTCGACGAAGTTGTGGCCGATGTTGATGAAGAACTCGAAGGCGATGGCGAAGCTGTCTTCCATCAGTCGGGTGGAAATGAAGACGCACTGCGAGTCGCCCAGGGTCTGATTGCGATGGCAGACGGCGCTGTCAGAGAGCTGCACGTCGTAGCGATCGACGATCATGGTCTCGTCGCCCAGGTTCAGGGTGAGCGGGACGAAGTAGTAGGCCTTGCGATCGAGCGCGGCGGCGATGGTGCGCGGCACCGCAGCGACCATGCGCTCCAGGTCGGCGATGCCGGGAGTGATTTCTCCCATCACCGAATAGCAGATGCCGTTGCCGGCCTGCGAAACCGGGGCCATCCGCACAACTTCGGCGGGAGTTCGAGTTACCGCTTGGGAGGTCGAGGACATGAATAGCTGATTGTAACGCAACGGTGACGTGCAGCGGGAGCAGTCCCAGCCATCGGTGTGGCCCAGTTTGAATTCAGCGCGTGAAGAAAAGGCGCTTTAAGTTGAGTTTCGATTGCAGGGTCACGAAGCACTCAAAACGGCCTGCCTCAAATCGGCCCTGTACGACGCCTGCGAGCATATCAGCAAACTGTATGCCCGCGCATTTAGCGCTATCGACTTGGCAGGTATTAAGGTCGGTTGTCGCTTGCTTCGTAAACCACAGCTCTGTTAAGAGGTAATCGTGCAAGCTGTTCCCGCTCTTAACCTTTATCGATCTTGGGTCGGGAATCATGGTCACGCTTCTTGTACTCAGCCATCCGATCCAACAAGGAGAGGCGGAGCATGTAGTTATAGAGCTTATTGCTGTCAGTTCGGATGTGTGCTCGTACGTTTCTCTTTTTGTACAGCAATGGCGTGCAGATGGATATCGGGATGCTTTGCGCACATCGAATGTGCAGCATCGGCAAACTCGCAACGCTCTTCTGGGGCCATTGCGGACCATTTTTTCTCAATGTTTGTGGGCCAGTTGAATTTGTTGTAGAGGTTTTTTATGACGCGTTTGGGAATGTGTTTTTTATCGGAGGGGACACAAATCGTAGCGATCGTGAGATATCGACTTGAACCTCCAGCGCCATGTGGCGCGCTAAATGTCCAGCCTAAATCTCCGCTTTCATCGATATAAAGCACTGCTGACGAGGTTGCGCTCATAAATAACAAAAGCTCCGCAATGGGAGCTTTTGCTATAAGACTTATGGATGGCCCCTGAATCCGGCGCGTTTACACCGCGCTTACGACATCCACTGGACATCGCGGGTCGCTCAGGATTTACCCATCCGTGTACAAGACTAACCCCTCTTGTTCTCAGTTGCAACCAACTTTACAAAACTTTAAGCACCTTTGGTTGCAGCAAATTCACCGATTCTTCTAGCGTGCATGTGCTGAGCGAAATCGCCTTCCGCACTCGCACGTCGTTTTCCTAGCAAGAAGGTGTCACATGCCCAAAATGGCAGGATCTGGAGAAGAGGAAAAAGAAGGGTCTTACTTTTTGACCTTCTGCGCCCAGTGACGGAAGTGGAATTCGAATTCCTCCGGAGAATAGATGCCTTTTTCCACCAGCAAGGTGTTCATGGCGTAGACTGTGGCCTTGAAGCGCTCGTCGCGGGACAGCACCTCCATAGCCTCCTCAAAGCTGATCAGGCCCTTACCTTCAGGAACATCGGAATACGAGCGCTGCGCCGTGGTTGCCATCGAATACCCTCCCAAAGATACTGCCTAATCTTCTACGACGACGGAGGAATGTCAAGCAGGCGTTTCGCGCCGCCCACGCCGGCATTCTCCTTAGTTCCGATTTGACCCTAAGCCGGGCGCTTCCGTAATCCGTTCATTTTTGTACAAGTCTTTTGCGCCGCTTCGTTTAGCTGCGGGTTACAATCTAGAGTGAGTCGGAATTTGTAAATCCGGCGAGTGCGGGGAGCATCTAATTTGCCAGACACGGGATCCGTGTCTGCCTTTTGCAACAGGAGTATTCAGTGAATTCGACGGTCAAAACAGTCGTGTTCTGGCTCGTGATCGTGCTCTCGGGCGTTCTGCTGTGGCAGGTCGTCAAGGGCGCGAACTCGGGAGCGAAAGATCGCGAAATCAATTTCTCGGAGTTCCTTTCCAACGTGGACCAGGGCAACGTCAGCGAAGTGACGATCATTGGCCAGGAGGTCCGCGGCAAATTCAAGAACGACAAGGCAGGCTTCCACAGCACAGTCATGTCCGGCTACACCGACATGATCAAGGAACTGCGCGATAAAGGCGTCAACATTACGGTGAAGGACGCCCAGGCCGGCGGCTGGCCGTCTTGGCTGCTCAACCTGGCGCCGTTCATTCTGCTGGGCGCGCTGTGGTTCATCATGATCCGCCAGATGCAGACCGGGGGCAACAAGGCGCTGTCGTTCGGCAAGAGCCGGGCCCGCCTGCTCTCCATGCAGCAGAAGAAGGTCACGTTCAAAGACGTCGCCGGCGTGGATGAAGCCAAAGAAGAACTCAAAGAGATCATCGAGTTCCTACGCGAGGCGCAGAAGTTCCAGAAGCTGGGCGGCCGCATTCCCAAAGGCGTGTTGCTGGTGGGACCTCCGGGAACCGGCAAAACCTTGCTGGCGCGCGCCGTGGCCGGCGAAGCCAACGTGCCGTTCTTCAGCATCTCCGGTTCCGACTTTGTGGAGATGTTCGTCGGCGTGGGCGCAAGCCGCGTCCGCGACCTCTTCGAACAAGGTAAGAAAAACGCGCCGTGCATTATTTTCATTGACGAGATTGATGCCGTGGGCCGCCATCGCGGCGCCGGCCTCGGCGGCGGACACGATGAGCGCGAGCAGACGCTGAATCAGNNAGCCGCGTCCGCGACCTGTTCGAGCAGGGCAAGAAGAACGCGCCTTGCATCATCTTTATCGACGAAATCGACGCGGTGGGGCGTCATCGTGGCGCCGGCCTGGGCGGCGGGCACGACGAGCGCGAGCAGACCCTGAACCAGTTGCTGGTCGAAATGGACGGCTTCGAATCGAACGAAGGCGTCATCCTGATCGCTGCCACCAACCGTCCTGACGTGCTTGATCCGGCGCTGCTGCGGCCGGGCCGCTTCGATCGCCGGGTGGTGGTGTCGCGTCCTGACGTGCGTGGCCGCGAGGAGATTCTGCGCGTGCACACCCGCAAGATTCCTGTCAGCGACGATGTCGATCTTCCCGTGCTGGCTCGCGGTACGCCGGGTTTTTCCGGCGCCGATTTGGCGAACATGGTGAACGAGGCCGCGCTGAGTGCCGCGCGTCAAAACCGCAAGACGGTGCTGATGTGGGACTTCGAGCAAGCCAAGGACAAAGTCCTGATGGGCGCCGAGCGCAAGTCGATGCTGCTCTCGGACGAAGAGAAGAGGGTCACTGCGTATCACGAGGCGGGCCACGCGCTGGTGGCCGCCATGCGCGAGCATTCCGATCCGCTGCACAAGGTGACCATCATCCCGCGCGGCATGGCGCTGGGCGTCACCATGCAATTGCCCATCGACGATAAGCACACTTATACCCGCGACTACCTGGAAACGCGACTGGCCATTATGATGGGCGGCCGCGTGGCCGAGGAGCTGTTCCTCAACACCATGACCACGGGCGCGGGCAACGACATTGAGCAGGCGTCCGACCTGGCCCGCAAGATGACCTGCGAATTTGGCATGTCGTCGCTGGGACCGATCACGTTTGGCAAGAAGGAAGAGCAGATATTCCTGGGCCGCGAGATCAGCCAGCATCGCGACTTCAGCGAGGAAACGGCGCAGAAGATCGACGCGGAAGTGCGCCGCTTCGTCGACGATGGCTACAACTCGGCGCGCCACATCCTGGAGAGCAACCGGCCAATCCTGGAGACCATCGCCATGGCGCTGCTGGAGCGCGAGGTGATTGACGCC
Organism: Acidobacteriaceae bacterium; assembly: GCA_003165795.1. Lineage (GTDB taxonomy): Bacteria > Acidobacteriota > Terriglobia > Terriglobales > Acidobacteriaceae > Bog-257. Next base: position 209 of record PMWW01000087.1, on the reverse strand, counting down.
AACGAAGTCCAGTTGATCATCGAAGGCAAGGAGCTGCCGATTAAGGTGAATCCCAACGTTCCGCCGCCTGCCAAGGACGATGATGTGCAGCAGGTGCTGAAACCCGCTCCCGGCCAGCCCAACGTGGCTCCCGGCGAGCGCCCGGCGCAGGCGTGAAGAAGCAACTAGATAAGGCAAATGGGCGGTCCGTAAGGGCCGCCCAAAATTTT
>PMWW01000088.1 GCA_003165795.1 Acidobacteriaceae bacterium | reverse complement strand
GAGCGCGAGATCCGGAAGGATCAACCGCCGCATGGGAAGGCTGGATGAGCGTCCTTGCGCTACCGGAGTGAAATTCAAGCAACTTCAGGGGTGGAAATCGAAATCCTGGGCATTTCATGGCAAGAGATGATTTTCATAGGTAATGCCTTATTCCCCGGAGGAAATGACTATCCGGCGGAAGAAGCAGGAGTTGTTTCCATCCCAGTTCGGGATCCGCAGGAGACGAAACGGGTCACCCAAGCCATCATCGCTTGCCTAGCAGATAGCGATCAGTAAGCATTACCTTGTGCGGGGTGGCCTACGGGCTCCATCCAAGCGAGTTCGGGGGAGCTACAATGGCTTGTGCGAAAAGTCATTGTTGTCGTAATTGCGCTGGTGGTGTTGGTGCCGATCGGCTTCGTATTGGCACGATCAGCGACGCCCGTTATTGACCTTCCGTCGTCAGTCACCTCCCTCGGCCAGGCCACCCCCATTACCGTGTACCTGCGCGACCCGCATGGTGTCCGCAGGCTGGTAGCTTTTGTCGAGCAGAACGGTGCCCGGTACCAGGTCTTTGAGACGGCGCAGCCTTCCAGCCTGGCGGACAGCACAGCGAGCTTTACGGCAGGCCTCAAGGCGACCCCGCAGCTGCAGCAGGGCAAGGCGAAGTTGGTCCTGGAAGCAACCTCGAACGATCTGCTTCGAAAGACCGCCCGCTTAGAGCGCGACGTGACCGTGGTAACGCAGCCACCAAGCGTAAGCGTCGATTCCGAGCAGCACTACCTTTATCTGGGCATGGCTGACCTGGCAACGTTCAATGTCTCGGGAAGCTGGACAGAAGCGGGGGTGCGCGTCGGCGATCAAACATTTCGCGCGTGGCCTGTGCCTGGAGGCAAGCCGGGGCTGTTTTCGCTCTTTGCTTTTGCCTGGAATATGCCGCCCGATACCGCGCCGCTGGTCTATGCCTCCAATGGAACAGGGAACGACGTGACCAGCCCGCTGGTTGTCGTGTTTCCCAAGAAGGAGCAGCCGAAGTACACCACGCATGACTTGCAGGTGAGCGACGCCTTCCTGCAGAAAGTGATTAACGAGCTTGACCCGAATGGTTCGGGCGATCCGGTCGCGCGCTTTGTGAAGATCAATAACGAAATGCGTCGCGCTAACAACCAGGTGCTTTCCGATCTGCGCTTGAAGACGGCAGACAGATTCCTATGGTCGCAGCCTTTCATGCGGCAGCCTCATTCCCAGGCGGAGTCGAGCTTTGCGGACGTGCGGAACTATATATATAAGGGCAAGAAGATCGATCAGCAGGTCCACCTGGGATACGACCTGGCGGTCACGCAGCACATCGGGGTGGAAGCCTCCAATGATGGCAAAGTCGTATATGCGGCCCCGCTGGGCATCTACGGCAATTGCATCGTGGTCGACCACGGTTACGGACTGCAGACGATCTACGGCCACCTAAGCAAGATTGATGTGCACGAAGGCGACATGGTCAAACGAGGCCAGGTCATGGGCCTGAGCGGCATGACGGGCATGGCCGGAGGCGACCACATTCACTTCGCCATGCAGCTCGATGGCGTGCAGATTGATCCCAAGGAATGGTGGGACAGCCATTGGATCAAAGATCACATTGCAAAACGAGTAGACCTACCCGGGTTCAAACCGTGATGGCCGGCAATCCCGAAGTTCAGGGTGTTCTCGATTTTCACGCGGGAGTTTAATCTTGCCGTTACTTAAAACCCAAGACAGCCATTTCTTGGCCAAGCCAGCTTCCCTGGTTGCTAGCAAATCGTGAGGACAGGAATTTGAGCTGCGAGGTCATGCTCCGGCCGCAACCCATCGTCCCGTAGCTTCCAGCCGACCGCAAATTTACCGTCCTTTCATAGTAGCTACGGAGTTGACTGTTGTTCCCGTCCGCAACTGCCCCTAGACTGAATAAACCGAAAGACTAGGAGATCCAAGGTTGGCCGAAGCCATCATTGAAGCCCGCGCGGTCGAGAAATATTATCCGCAGCCGGATGGCAATCGCATCGAGGTGATTGCGCCCACCGACCTGAGTGTGTCTCCCGGGAAGATTGTCGCCTTGCTGGGTCCGTCAGGTTCGGGCAAGTCCACGTTGCTGCGCATGTTGACGGGGCTATCGAAGCCCTCGTCGGGCCACGTGCTGTGGCACGGCAAGACGATGGACGGGCAGATTCCCAACGTGTCCATCGTGTTTCAGAGCTTTGCGCTGTTTCCCTGGCTCACGGTGCTGGACAATGTGGAAGCTCCTCTGATTGCCCGCGGCGTGGGCGCAATCGAGCGCCACAAGCGGGCGCTGAAGATGATCGACACGGTGGGCCTGGACGGCTTCGAGACGGCCTATCCCAAGGAACTCTCCGGAGGAATGAAGCAGCGCGTCGGATTCGCGCGTGCGCTGGTGGTCGAACCGGAGGTGCTCTTTATGGACGAGCCTTTCTCGGCGCTCGATGTGCTCACGGCCGAGAACTTGCGCTCCGAGCTGCTGGAGTTGTGGCTGAGCAAGAAAATGCCGACCACTGCCATTTTCATCGTCACCCATAACATCGAGGAGGCCGTCTCGTTGGCCGATCGGGTGATCGTGCTGGGGCGCAATCCGGCGCGCATCCGCTCGGACTTCGAAATCGACATTCCGCAGTATCGCGATCGCAAGTCGCCGCGCTTTCTGGCGTACGTGGATTACATCTACAAGACGCTGACCCGTCCGCAGGAAGAGGCCGCGGTTCCCGGCAAGGCCGCACAACTTTCCGGGGATGGTCAGGCGCGCACCCGCACAAAGTTTCAGATGCTGCCGCACGCGCGACCGGGAGGCATCGCCGGCTTCATGGAACTGCTGACCGATCGCGGTGGCCGCGACGATCTCTACAAGCTGGCCGACGAGCTGGCGATGGATGTGGACGATCTTCTTCCCATCGTGGAAGCCTCGGCCATGCTGGGCTTCGCGGTGCTGCGCGAGGGCGATGTCGAGATCACGCCCGAAGGCCGCAAGTTTGGCGAAGCCGATATCCAAGCCCAGAAAGCGATTTTCCGCGAGGCGGCCTTGAAGAACGTTGCCATTCTGCGGCTGATGGAAAACACTTTGCACGCCAAGCGCGATCACGCCATCGGAGAGGAGTTCTTCCGTGACATCCTGGACGAGCACTTCAGCGCCGATGAAGTGGAGCGGCAGTTCGAGACCGCGCTGAACTGGGGCCGTTACGCCGAGATCTTCGACTACGACTCCGAAGCCGGCCGGCTCTTCCACCGCGAAGACGCCGACGTGTTGCCGGCGGCGAGCGAGGCCTGATGGCGCGCGGTTCCTGGCAACCAGTCCGCATTCTGGGGAAGGGTCCGTGGTCGCTGCTGCCGGCGCAGACCTGGTCGGTGCTGACCGACTTTTTCCTCTTCGCCGCCGGACTGTCGGTCTTCTACGCGGTGCTGGTGCTGGCGCGAACCTGGTTTGGTCCCTTTAATCCGCACGTCGAGATTTCGCGCGATCCCAGCAAGTTACCGCTCTACGCGGCTTATTCGCTGCTGCGAATCACGGTAGCGTATGTCCTGTCGCTGGCCTTCACGCTGGTGTACGGCTACGTCGCCGCGTATAACCCGAAGGCCGAGCGCATCATGATTCCGCTGCTCGACATCCTGCAGTCGATTCCCGTACTCAGCTTTCTGCCGGCTGTGATGCTGGCCATGGTGGCGCTGTTCCCGCATCATCAGATTGGCGTCGAGATGGGCGCGATCCTGCTCATCTTCACCGGACAAGTGTGGAACATGGCATTCAGCTTCTACTCGTCGCTGAAGAGCATTCCGCGCGACCTGCGCGAAGCCGCCAAAATCTATCGCTTCAATTGGTATCAACGCTTCACTCAATTCGAGCTGCCCTATGCCGCGATCGGACTGGTGTGGAACTCGATGATGTCGGTCGCGGGCGGCTGGTTCTTTCTGATGGCGTGCGAGATGTTTGTGCTGGGCTCGCTCGACTTTCGGCTGCCGGGACTGGGCTCGTATCTGCAGACCGCGGCCAGTGCGGGCGATACGCAAGCCATCTTGTGGGGCGTGGGCACCATGATCGCGGTGATCGTGTTGCTCGATCAAATTGTGTGGCGTCCGGTGATCGCCTGGGCCGAGAAGTTCAAGATGGAGCAGGTCGAAAGTACCGACGCGCCCAAATCGTGGTTCCTGAATTTGATTCAACGCTCGCGCCTGCTGATCCGACTGCGCAAGCGGGTGATTAATCCTATTCGCGAACGGCTGGCGCTGCACTACGCGCGCGAGTTTGACGCCGCGCACGAAGAAGCTCCGCCGGCCACCTGGAAAGTTTGGACAGGACGCGCCATCGCATCGCTGGCAGTTCTGGCCGTCTTCTATGCGGTGGCGCGCGCCGCGGTCATGCTCGCCGGACTGAATACCTTCGACTACAAACAGATCCTGGACGGGACGGTGGCAACGTTTGGCCGCGTGATGGTCGCGCTCATCATCGGTTCCCTGTGGACCATTCCGGTGGGAGTTGCGATTGGCTTCAATCCCCGGCTGGCGCGGATTGCGCAGCCGCTGGCGCAGATTGCCGCGTCCGTCCCGGCGACGGCGCTGTTTCCCATTGTGCTGTTGGTGCTCATCCGCATTGGCGGCGGACTGGGATTGGGATCGATTGTCCTGCTGCTGTTGGGAACGCAGTGGTACATCCTGTTTAACGTGATCGCCGGCGCGATGGCGATCCCCACCGACCTGAAAGAAGCCTCGTCAGTGTTCAAGTTCAACCGGGGTATGCGCTGGCGGAAGCTGATTCTACCGGGAATTTTTCCCTATCTGGTGACCGGCCTGGTCACCGCATCGGGCGGCGCCTGGAACGCCAGCATCGTGGCCGAGTACTTCCGCCTGAAGGACCACACCTACACGACGGTTGGGTTGGGCGCGACCATCTCGCGCGCGACTGACTCGGGCAACTTCGCCCTGCTGCTGGGTTCGACCATTGTGATGGCGTTAGTGGTGGTGACGGTGAACCGCCTGGTCTGGCGACGAATGTATCGCCTGGCCGCCAACCGCTACACGCTGGAAGTGTGAGAAGCCGCTGTTCGCCATGCGCTCTTCGCTGTTCGCTTTAGGCTTTGAACTGTTGGCTCTGAGATGTCAGCTCTTGGGCATACAGATAAGCCGAATAACTAGACCGGTTTCAGAGTTGGCGNNTAGAGCGGCGCTTCAGCGCCGCTCGACTGCGGAAGAGCAAGCTTCGTGGGGTGGCGCAATCCCGGACGCCAGCCTAAAGGCTGGCTCTACCCGGGAAAAGCCGGAGCATCGTGGTTTGTTTCTTGCCGCCTACTAACCCCTAGCCTCTGATTCGTTGCCCCTGCCCTTTACCCTCCCAAATCCACGTGCTCGACGTTGTCCACCTGGCGTCCGAGAAAACGTGTAGCCAGACGCTTAAACTTTTCCACTGAGTCGGTCACGTAGAAGCGAAAGGTACGATGTGCAGCGGATGACATTGCGGCAGAAGCGGACGGCATGGCGCCAGAAATAGAAGTCCCCTCGACAAGCCCAGGGCAGGCCCTTCGACTGGGTTCGGTCGCTGGCGCGAGCCCACTCCGCTCAGGGTGAGACGCCAAATTTTCTTCGATCATCTTCCTCACCACCTGCGCGGTCGATGCGGCTGAATCGACGATCTCCATCGTCGCCGGCACAATGCGCCGCAGCAGGGGAGCGATGAGCGGATAGTGCGTGCACGCCAGCACAAGGACGTCGGCGCCGGCCGGCGCTTGTGCCGTCGCTTCGCCCAGATAAATTCGCGCCACCTGCTCGGTCACGGGATGCTCGATCCATCCCTCCTCCACCAGCGGGACGAACAGCGGGCACGCCTTCTCGTGGGCTTCCAGTCCGTGCTGCCGCAGAGCGTTGCGATAAGCATGGCTGCTTACCGTAGCTTCGGTGGCGATCACAATGGCGGCGCGGTTCTTGCTGACTTCGGCCGCCATGGCTGCACCGGGTTCCACCACGCCAACCACCGGCACATGCGCGGCGGCCTTGATGTCTGCTAGCGCGAGCGCCGTTGCCGTGTTGCAGGCGATTACTAGCAAGTCGATGTTCTGCGCTTCCAGAAACTTCGTCGCTCCAATCGCGTAGCGCGCTACAGTCTCAGCCGACTTGGTTCCATAGGGCAGGCGTGCGGTGTCGCCAAAATAAAGATAGTGAGCAGGAAGTTGCGCGGCCATGGCCTTCAGCACGGTGAGGCCGCCGACGCCGGAATCGAATACGCCGATGCGCGGGAGTGTCACTGCATGTCCTTTACGACTTGGCCCAGGTTGCTGGCTTCGTAGAATCGCCGCAGATCGGCGTGTCCGGCAAGCGTGTCGCGTTCCTGTCCATTAACCAGGATCTTCACCCGTCCAACCTTGCTGTCGTTCGCGTTTAAGGTGACTACGATTGACGCGACCGTCAATTCCTCGGCCAGCACGCCCGAAGGATGAGCGTCGGCGAAGGCCGCATTGGTGTCCACGATGGCGGTATCCTCGCCCATCAGATAGACCTGGCGCACATCGGCGCCCGCACCGATGGGATGGGACGACGGCGATTTCAGATATTGGGCAAGCAAAGCCCCCAGCACTGCACGGTCCCGCTCGCTGCGTTCCGTAGGCAACGAGACAGTGATCTGCGTTTTGCGCAGGGTGCCATCGCTGTCATTGGCGACATACAGCGTCACCGGCTCGGGTGGTCCGTTCCCCGGCGGCGCCATGGCCAACTGCTGTTCAGCCGCTACCTGGGCGTCGCGCGCCACTTTTCTCTTCAAGTGCAACGCATAGAAGCCGAGGGCGACGGCAATCAGCGCCAACATCGCGAAGATCACCAGGATGCGTCGGGTCACGGACGCACCTCGGGCAACTTGGAGCGCACAGCCGCGATTCCGGCGGCAATGGCTTGCGCCACCTGTTCCTGATATTCGGCGCCGGCGATGTTCTCCACGTTGTCGTCGGGAGGAGCAATCTCGACTGCGATGGCGGGAGCGGCGATGTTGTTCATCGGCCGCAACGGCGCCACCAGCGTAGTGTTGGGCAGCTTGCGCGATTCCAGTTCAGCGGCGACCGACCCGGCAACCGATCCGCTGAGATCAAGGAATGCGGCTTGCGCCGTGTCCCATGGCAAGAATCCCTCCCGCGACAGGTTGACTGCCGGCAGCATCGAGGTGAAGACGTGTACGCCGCGGCCAGTGTTGGCGGCGTGCAGAGTGACATACAGCGCCGGACGCGCCGCATTCGCCGAGACCGCGCGCTGGTCCAACGAAATCGCCACGTCAGAATTGCGCAGCATTCCGGCGGCAATGCCACGGTTCGCGAGTTCACGTTGCACCCGTCGCGCCAGCGCCAGCACCACATCTTTCTCCGCCAGCGAGGGAGTGATGGCCGCTCCGATATCCGCTCCGCCATGGGCGGGATCGATCAACACCAGGAAGCGCGGGACCGCAGGGGGCTTGGGCTGAGGTGCAGCGGCCGGCGGCGGAACTTGCGCCTGCGGCGTGGGGGTGGGCGCCGCCGGAGCAGGCGGCGGAGGAACGGCAGCCACGATAATGGTCCTGCCGCCGTCGGCAAAGTTGGCCATCAACGAAGCCGTTCCCATCACGTCGAGTTCGGCCAGTCCATCGTGCTCGGCGAAAACCGCGCCGGTAATGACCGGATCGTTGAAGGTGAAGCTGTCGTGTCCGCTGGAGACTACCGGTTCGCGGCGGAAGGTGAAGCGCACACGCCCCGGCTCGGTCGCGATCGAAGGATTGACGGGACTGGGAAAGCTGGCGACCAGGTGTGGCGGATTGCCCTTGTCTAACTCGAGGGTGAACCGCATGGGCACATCGCCGATGAACAGGCGTCGCGCCGAGGGATGCAATTGGACCGGCGTTGCCAGCAGCTTGGTTAGTAGCTCGGGAACCGCGCTGAGCGGCACATAGCCGCGGCCGTTCTGCAGGACGAAGTTTGCCGGCAGTTTGTAATTGTCGCCGCGAATTTTGGCTTTGTCTTTGCCATCGGTGAACTGCGCTTCCGCTTGATGGCCACCAGGCGGGGTGAATCGCAACTTGTACTTCTTGCCGTCAGGCTTGGCATCGATGGAGCCCAGCGGCTCCAGCAGCTCTACCAATCCGGCGTAGGGCTGACCTTTTTCGTCAAGCAGTGGGACGGCGTAAGAAGTCTGCGGAGAATAGACGGTGAACTGGTCGGACGACTGCGCGTGGACCGTCGCGTAGTGCGCGATGAGTACCGCCAGGAACAATGCGACAGCGAGAATCAGCGCTGACCATTGAGGCGAACGATTATCGGCGGGAGGGAACCTGGAAGTCATTAAATCGATCCGCAAACAGACAACAGGGTCCCCTCCACCATAACTATATCGAGCTGACGGTACAAATCCGCAATTATCGCGCGCCCGCCTTTGCGATCTCCTGCTCGCCCGGTTTCCCTTGCGCGGCCTCCTGCAACGAATAAATAGTCANNATCGCGCACCTGCTCCATGCGCACCGGATTCATCAGGAACGCCACTTGGGCCGTGCCCTTATGCACTTCATCCACGGCTTCTCCGGCATCGCGGATGTACTTCAGGTGCTTCTGCGCGCGAATATCTTCTTCCGACATGCCCAGCGTCTGTTCCAATATCACTTTGTGCAACTGGACCACGTCGAGCGCGCGCTGCTGCTGGGAAAGCCCGCTCAGGCTGGGCGGCTGCACGTCCGTCCGGGAGCGCAGTAGAAAGGCGCCATGCGCCGTCACTGCCAATAGAGCCGTGCGGTCTTTGCCGGCATTGTGCAGGCGTCGCATAGCATCGGCGACGTCGGCCAGAGGACCCATATCCTCGACTTCGAAATACTTGCGCAGCTCCGCCACCATCTCGAAGATGGTGAAATTCTCCAGCCCAAAGACCACGCGATGGGTCGGAAGAACCACCAGCCCCGGCGAATCCATATTGACGAAGGTCATCATCACGCGCTCGGCGGGAGCCTGCTGATCGCCGTTGGACTTCTCGCGGATCTGGTTACGATAATTCAGAGCCGTCTCGTAGCGATGGTGTCCGTCGGCGATGATCAACTTCTTGTCGGCCATCTTCTTCTGCACGCTCGCGATGACCTGGGGATCTGAAACCTTCCACATGCGATGTAGCACGCCGTATTCATCGCGCACTTCAACCGTGGGCGGCCCATCCTGCCGCAAAGCCGCGTCGACCGCGCCGTCCGGATCGCTGTAGACCATGAAAATCTGGCCGCAGTGGGCCTGGGTAGCTTGCAACAGATTGAAGCGGTCAGCCTTCGGCTTGCTCAGGGTCTGCTCATGACGGAAGACTACCTTGCGGTCGTAATCTTCCACCCGGCCGAGAGCAATGAAGCTGCGGCGCTCGATTTCGGTTGCGGCCGGATCGCCGGGCACGGTAAACCGCTGGGCATAAGCGTAAATACTGGGCTCGGCGTCTTGCAGCAGAACGCCTTCGCGCTGCCATTGCCGTAGCCAGGCTGCGGCGCGCGCATAAACGTTGTCCTGCTCATTGTCGCCGGGCTGGGGCTTGCCCAAGATGATCCGCACCAGGTTATAAGGACTGGCCGCGTAATAGCGGTCCTGCATAGCTGGGCTGATCTTGTCGTAAGGCTGAGTCATCACGTCGCCAGGAGGCACCTTGGAGGAGTTATAACGTAGAGCGCGAAAAGGAATTATGTCTGCCATAGATTGTCCCTATTCCCAAAAGCGGAGATGGCCGTCGGGAAGCCCGATTGTAGCAGCAAGAAAAGGAAACCAGAATCGCTCTGGTTACATCCATAGGTGCATTAAAGGCAGTTCGCTGGAGAGTTCTCGACGGTGGCGCGAGCGGTTCGGCTACCGTAACTGTGATACGATTCATCTCGCCCCAGAGGATCCTATGGCCCGCGGTTGCAGTGAGGGGTTCGGGTCACGCGGCTCGACCATCCAGTCCTCGTATCCGATTCGTGCGGCGGGACGTTTTTCCTGCCAGCCCGTCCAATCCCCCGTGCGTGCCTACAAGAACTTCCTGCTGCTGCTCGGAGTGTGTCTGCTGGCTGGCTGGCTGGCGGTGCCGCTGGTGGCGCAGACGGACGACGTTCACATCACTCCGCGTGAAACCAAGAAGGCGGATGCGACTGCTCCTCCGGACATTCCGGGCGATCCCACGCTGAGGACCCATACCAAGCCGGTAAGGAAGGACGTGGACCTGGTGCTGGTTCCGGTGACCATCACCGATCCCATGAACCGTTTGGTGACCGGGCTGGAAAAAGAAAATTTCGAACTCACCGACAACGGCCAGCCGCAGCAGATTCGGCACTTTTCCAGCGAAGACGCGCCGATTTCGCTAGGCGTGATCTTCGACGTTAGCGGATCGATGTCCGACAAGATCGACAAATCGCGGCAAGCGGTGGTGGAGTTCTTCCGCACCGCCAATCCGCAAGACGAATTTTTCCTGATCACCTTCTCCGAAAAACCGGAAGTGCTGGTGGACTTCACCTCGTCGATTGAGGACATCCAAAGCAGACTGGTGTATGCCATCCCCAAAGGACGGACGGCATTGCTGGATGCGATCTATCTGGGCATGAATCGCATGCAGAAGGCGCACTACGAGCGCAAGGCGCTGCTGATCATCTCCGATGGCGGCGACAATCACAGCCGCTACACCGAAGGCGAGATCAAGTCGATGGTGCGGGAAGCCGATGTTCAGATCTACGGTATCGGCCTTTATGATCGCGATGCCAAGACGCCGGAAGAACGGGAAGGCCCGGCGTTGCTCAGCGATGTGACGGAAGTTACCGGGGGACGGACCTTTGTCATCGATTCGCCGAGCGAATTGGCGGATGTGGCGACTAAGATTGGTATCGAGCTGCGCAATCAGTATGTGCTGGGATACCGTCCCACCAATGCGGCACGCAATGGCAAGTGGCGCAAGATCAAAGTAAGACTCAATCCTCCCAAGGGCTTGCCACCGCTGCACGTGTATGCCAAAACTGGATACTATGCCCCTACGGAATAAAGGCCATCTTCTCCTGGTCACATCGGTTTTCTTGCTGGGAACGTGGTTGACGGCGCAGAATTCGACTGCTCCCCAGCCCGTCGCCGGCGGCAATTCTGGCCAGCAGCAGTCCGGAACGGCCATGCAAGCCGCGCCTGCACAGTCGCAATCGGGAGGCCCTCCCAGCCCGGCAGCAAGCCAGCAACCCCCAGCGTCGCAACCCAACCCGCCGGGCGATACCGTGCAGATTCCGCAGCCGGAGGGCCAAGCTCCGGACTCGCAACACGATGACGTTTTCGTCTTCAAGAAGGAAGTGGACGAAGTCACCCTGCACGCCACCGTGGTTGACGACCAGAATCGCCTGATCACGAATCTCGTCCAGAACGATTTCACCGTCTTCGAAGATGGCAAGCCGCAGAAAATAACCTCGTTCCACAGCGAAGACATTCCCGTGGCACTGGGTATCGTCATCGACAATTCCGGTTCCATGCGCGAGAAGCGGGCCAAGGTGAATGCCGCCGCCATTAATCTGGTGCAGTCCAGCAATCCGCAAGACAAGGTGTTCGTGGTCAACTTTAACGAAGAGTATTTTCTCGATCAGGATTACACGGGCAGTGTTCCCAAGCTGAAAGATGCGCTGGAACGCATCGAAGCACGCGGCGGGACCGCGCTTTACGACGCCGTGGTCGCGTCGTCGGACCACTTGAAGAAGAGTGGCGAGCTGGAGAAAAAAGTGCTTCTGGTGGTGACCGACGGCGAAGACAATGCCAGCCGCGAGTCCCTGGAGCAAGCGCTGCGCCGCCTGGAAGAGAAGAATGGTCCCACGGTTTACACCATTGGATTGCTAGGAGACGAGCACTCCAAGCGGGCGCGTCGCGCGCTTCGCGAAATGGCCGAAGACACCGGCGGCGTGGCCTTCTTTCCCAAGGACTTGAGCGAAGTGCAGGCGATCACCAGCCAGATCGCCCACGATATTCGCAACCAGTACACCATCCAATACAAGCCCTTAAATCCGCAGAGCGCGGGCGGTTATCGCACGGTAAGAGTCGCGGCGCAGGCGCATGGCTATAAGAAGCTGCAGGTGCGGACGCGTAGCGGTTACTACGCAGGCAAGGAGCCCGCCCCCGCCGGCGGACCCAGCGGCGACAAGTAGAAGCCCGTTGATCACCTTCATCCTCGGTTGCGGCCGGGCTGAAGAGTTTCCTCGTACAGGTTTCCCCGGCACGCGAGAGCGCATTGACCGTCCCGTTCCAGTTCACGTAACCTTGATAGTTATCGCTCAAGATGCTTATGAAGACTGCCGAAATGGCCTCTCTCCGCGTCGCCGAAGAAATCACGGAACTGGTCGGCGAAACCCCTATTCTTCACCTGCGACGGCTGCTTCCAGCCGATGCCGCCGACGTCTATGCCAAGCTCGAATACCTGAATCCGGGCGGCAGCATCAAGGACCGCGCCGCGCTGGGCATGATTACCAAGGCCGAGCGGGCCGGAAGGCTGCGGCCGGGAGCAACGATCTTCGAAGCTACGGCCGGCAACACCGGAGTGGGACTGGCCCTCATTGGAAGCAGCCGCGGTTATAAGACCGTGCTGGCGGTTCCCGAAGGCTTTTCGCAAGAAAAGGTCATGCTGATGGAAGCTCTGGGCGCTGAGGTAATTCGCACGCCCGCGGCTGACGGCATGCAGGGAGCGATCGATTACGTGAAGCAACGCGCCGCTCAAACTCCGAATGCGTTTATCGCCCTGCAGTTCGAGAACCAGGACAATCCCGATTACCATTACGAGACCACGGCGCGCGAATTCTACGATCAGCTAGGTGGACAAATTGATGCCATCGTCATCGGCTGCGGTACTGGCGGGACTTTTACTGGAGTGGCGCGCTATCTCAAAGAACGCAATCCGGAGACGCTGGCTATCGCCGTCGAAACCCAGGGATCGGTGCTGGGCGGTGGGCCGCAAGGCGATCACGAAGTGGAAGGTATCGGCGCCAGCTTCATGCCCAAGACCTTCGATGGATCGCTGGCCGACGAGATTATCGCCGTCACCGACCGCGACGCTTTCGACATGGTGAAGAAGTTGGCGGCGATTGAAGGCGTGCTGGCTGGCTCAAGCGCGGGCGCCAACGTTTTCGTGGCCGTCGAGATTGCGCGCCGCCTGGGCCCGGGCAAGCGTGTCGCGACTATCATTCCGGACTCCGCCGAACGCTATCTGTCGAAGGACATCTTCCATTTCAACGAGAAGAGTTGACCGATTTTTCACCACCGAGGCACGGAGTTTGGAAATTTTCACCACGGGGGACGGGGAGCGCACGAAGGGAAAAAAGCAATCAATTTAGTTCCTGCATTCCGTGAACCGGATCCGGAGCAACGCGCTATAGAGAATTTCCAACCTTTTCGCCTCAACGTCTACGGCCCAACGTTATTCAGACCTATTGGGCATGCCGCACTCACGAGATTGAAAAAATGGCTTTGGTTTTTCCATGCTNNCCGGCTTTTCCACTCGCGCTATCCATGTCGGCAACGAGCCCGATCCCTCAACCGGAGCAGTTGCTCCTCCCATCTTTGCTACCTCGACTTATGCCCTGGAAGAGCTAGGCAAGACCAAGGGCTACGATTACTCGCGCGCCGGCAATCCCACACGTACGCGTCTGGAGCAGAACCTTGCTTCGCTGGAAGGCGGCATCGCCGCGCCGGTTTTCGCCAGTGGAATGGCCGCAGTCTGTGCGCTGTGCCAGCTGATGAAGTCGGGCGACCACGTTGTCGCCTCCAACAATCTTTATGGTGGCGTGCCACGTCTCTTCAACCAGATCATGGCGAACTTCGGGCTGGAGTTCACATATGTGGATACGTCCGATCCGCGCAACGTCGAGCGTGCTATCCGCAAGAAGACGCGTTACGTTTACATTGAGACGCCAACCAACCCGCTGATGGGGCTCACCGACATCGCCGCCGTCAGCGAGATCGCGCACCAGCGCGGCTGCGAAGTTGTGGTCGACAACACTTTCATGTCGCCGTACTTCCAGCAGCCGCTCAAGCTGGGCGCTGACATCTCGATGCACTCGACCACCAAGTTCCTCAACGGCCACAGCGACGGACTGGGCGGCGTGCTGGTATGCACCACGCCCGAACAAGCCGAGAAGCTGGAGTTTGTCCAGAAGGCAGCGGGCGCGATTATGTCGCCCTTCGAGTGCTGGCTGGTGCTGCGCGGCGTGAAGACGCTGGCTGTCCGCATGAAGCAGCACGACGAGAGCGGCCGGGTGATGGCCGACTATCTCAACGGCCATCGCAATGTCAAGAAAGTCTTCTATCCCGGACTGAAGAGCCATCCGCAGTACGAGCTGGGCTGCCGCCAGATGTCGGGCTTTGGTTCCATGATCACGTTTGAGACGGGCTCACTGGCTAACGCCAAGCGGTTACTGGAGCGAGTGCGGGTCTGCACCATGGGTGAATCGCTGGGCGGAGTGGAGACGCTGATCTCGCATCCGGCGAGCATGACGCACCTAGCCATCGGCGCACAAGGCCGTAAAGCCATCGGCATCACCGACGGCATGGTGCGACTTTCAGTAGGAATTGAGGAGGTGGAAGACCTGATCGCGGACCTGGAGCAGGCGCTTAGATAGCGTTCAACCTGGCTGCTCCGATTCGTTCCGTCCTCTCCAGTGGAGGCTTATCCGCGGTCCATTCCTGTGGTTTATCCTAAACCCATGCAGGTGCGGGTAGTGTATCTGGGAATGCTCAAGGAAGTTGCTGGGCGCGAGAGGGAAGTGGTGGAGGTCCCCGAGGGTGCCTGTCTGGCTGATCTTTTCGCGCGGCTGGAGCAGGGCATCCCGAAGCTGCAGGATTTTCGCGGTGCTATCGCCCTGGCGGTCAACTATGAGTATTCGGCAGGCGCGACCGAACTGCGGGACAACGACGAAGTTGCGCTGATTCCTCCGGTGAGTGGCGGACTTGTCAATGAGCCATCCACGGCCGAGACCGCGCTACCGCTGATCTCCGAACATGCGCGGATTACCGGTGGACCGATCAAGACCGCCCCGATCCTGGCTGCAATCAAGCATCCCGAAGACGGCGCGGTGACGATCTTCGATGGCATCGTGCGTAATCATTCGCGAGGCCGGCGAACGCTGTACCTTGACTACACGGCATATGAGGGAATGGCCTTGCGCCAGATGGAGCAACTGGCCCAGCAAGCGCTGGCCCGCTTCGCCATCCGCGACCTGCGAATGGTGCATCGCCTGGGACGATTACAGATCGGCGAAAGCAGCGTCTATGTTGCAGTTGCGTCGGCCCATCGCGCCGCGGCCTGCGATGCCTGTCGCTGGCTGATCGACAACTTGAAGACGACGGTACCGATCTGGAAGCGAGAGTATTTTGAGGATGGCGCGGTGTGGGCTGACGGCGAGCCATTTCCTCCTGACATACCTCTGGCCACGCAGGACGCGTCAAAATAGCTGGACTGGGGTTCTACTTAAGCGAATGCTTGCAAACATCCGGATCTTCGATGCAGCCAAGGTGCGATGCTGCGCCCTCGTCGTGTCGCTTGCCCTGAGCGCCTTCTCGGCAACGCCGCTGTTTTCGCAGAGCACCGTGCCCCAGCCGCCTAACTCGCCGAGGCAGCAGACTCAAACCGGCGTTCCTCATCCTCCCGATCCGCCCAAGCCGCAGGCGGGCACCGGCGATCAGCCCACCACGACGTTCAAGGTGAACGTGAAGCTGGTGAATGTGTTCACCACCGTGACTGACTCGGGCGGGGCTCCGGTTTCATCGTTGAAGGAAGACGACTTTCAGGTGTTCGAGGACGACAAGCCGCAGAAGATTGCGGTGTTTCATCGCGAATCGGAATTGCCGCTCTCCATTGTGGTCGCGATTGACACCAGCCTGAGCACGCGCGGCGACCAGAAGCTGGAGCTGGAATCGGCGCGTCGCTTCGCGCACACCATCCTGCGCCCGATTGATGGCCTGTCACTGTTTCAGTTCAGCGAAATCGTGGATCAGCTGACGCCCTTCACGGCGGACCTCCGGACCATCGATCGCGCAATCAACCGGGTCCATTCAGGGGCGGCGACTGCTTTGTATGACACGCTGTATCTGGGATCGGACGCGTTGCTCGACCGGCGGGGCCGCAAGGTCATGGTGGTCATAACCGACGGCGGCGATACCGTCAGCAAGACGAATTATCAGGAAGCCGTACGCGAAGCCCAGCAGGCCGAGGTCATCCTCTACAGCATAATTATCGTTCCGATCGAGAACAGTGCCGGGCGCGACATCGGAGGAGAGCACGCGCTGATTCAGTTGTCGCGCGACACCGGAGGGAAGTATTTCTACGCCAGCGGCCTGGAGCAGCTGGATGCCGCGTTCCGGCAAATCAGCGATGAACTGCGCACCCAGTATCTGATCGCCTATTATCCCAGCGCGCGGGTATCCGACTCCGACTATCGGCGCATCGAGATCAAGGTCAATCCCGCTACCAAGGACTACGCTGCGCCATCCGAATTAGTCGTGCGACACCGCACCGGCTACTACACCATGCCCGCGAAATAGTCAGCAGCACTGCCTGGCGGTCTGATCATGCGGCCTCCGGGAAGCCGCGCCGTAGCGTGCTTTCCGAAGGCGCGCGCAATTCCTGACGAAACTAATCAGCATTACAAGACTGAAGATTGGGCAGCTGTTAGTAGTATCACTATCGCCCCTGCAGCACGCCGCTCCTACAAAGGCTCCTCAAGAGAAATAGGGGCCATGGGCTCAACTCACAAATCTGTTATTCGGGCCACAATCTCAGTCAGCTCATGCACCTTTCCCTCCCATATGGCCATTATCTGACAATAGAATCTTCCATAAACGGGAGATTGGATCCCGATAAATCTGTGAAATATAGAAATAGGAGCTGCCGATCCCGGATTGCAGCAAAGTTATCTCTTTGTTTTTAAGATAGTTATAGGAGTTTGCGAAGGGTGCGCCGGTGGCATCCGCATTGCACTATCTCATGTGAACCCGTGTAGAGTTTTGCGGGATGCTCCGAGCCCGTGCGGCTTAGGGTTGCCAGGTGGCGACAAGTTAAAGAAACAGAGTCATCGATTCCAAGGGGAGAATTTTGAGGGGAGATATGACAGCAAAAAGACTGATCACCGGAATTTTGGCCGTATTGGTGATCGCCGCCGTGATGGCGCCGTCCCTGATGGCGCAATCGCTGGTTTCGGGCGATGTTACCGGTACGGTTACCGATCCAAGCGGCGCGGTCGTGTCCGGCGCTACGGTTACGCTGAAGAGCGATGCCAACGGCTCGACGCGTAACTCGACAACCGGTTCCAATGGAACCTACCGATTCTCTCTGCTGAGTCCGGGCAGCTACACCGTGAGTGTAAGCGCTCCGGGCTTCAGTAAGGCTGAAACCCAGACCAGCGTAAACATTGGCCAGGCGACCGTCGCGGACGTGAAAATGGCGGTGGGCGCGGGTTCGCAGACGGTGGAAGTGACCTCTCAGGTCCCACTGGTGAACACCGACAATGCCGACCTGTCTACCAGCTTCGATCAGACCATGATCGCCAATCAGCCCAACGGCGGCAATGACATCACCTACGTAGCGCAGACCGCACCGGGCATCAACATGAATACCGGCGGCGGCTACGGCAACTTCCAGACCTCCGGTCTTCCGGCTACCTCCAACGTGTTCACGGTCAACGGCGAGAACGACATGGATCCGTACCTGAACCTGAACAACTCGGGAGCGACCAACCTGACCCTTGGCCGTAACGACATTCAGGAAGCGACCGTTACTACCAACGCCTACGGCGGTCAGTTCGGCCAACAGGCGGGCGCGCAGGTTTCCTACGTTACCAAGTCGGGCAGCAACCAGTTTCACGGCAATGCCGAGTACTGGTGGACTGGCCGTGCCATGGATGCCAATGACTGGTTCAACAACTTGAACAGCACGCCGCGTCCATTCGCCAACAACAACGAGTGGGCAGATTCGCTGGGCGGACCGATTAAGAAGGACAAACTCTTCTTCTTCGCAGACAACGAAGGTATCCGCTACATCGTGCCTTCGACCCAGCAGGTCATTTCACCTACCGTGGGCTTTGCGAACGCAACCCTCGCCAACCTGGCGACGGTCAATCCGGCCTCAATTCCTCTGTACACCAGGATGTTCAACCTCTACCAGTCCGCTCCTGGCTACGGGAACGGTATACCGGTTGCTAACGGGGGTAACTGTGGTGACGTCGTCACTGGCTTTACCGGTGCTTGTTTTAACCAGTATCAGGCCACCCCGGCGCTACCCGGCACCGAATGGATCCTAAGCGGACGCGTGGACTACAACCTTTCCGACAAGGACCACCTGTTCTGGCGCGTACGCATGGATCATGGCACCCAGGCAACCTACGCCGATCCCATCAACAATGCGTTTAGCGCCGCCAGCTACCAGCCCGCATACGATGGCCAGGGACAGTGGACCCACGTCTTCAGCCCCAATGCCACCAACAACTTCGTCTATGCCGGTAGCTACTATCGGGCAATCTTTACCCAGAACGAAGATAGTACTAATGAGGCAACGTTCCCGACGTGGGTCGACATGGGTGGCATAGGCGCGACCTCGCTGTGCAACCTGTGCTCCGTCTTCCCGCAAGGACGTAACGTCACCCAGTACCAGTTCGTAGACGATTTCTCCTTGACCAAGGGAGCCCATGCGTTGAAGTTCGGCGCCAACTATCGGCGTTACGACATTACCGATTACACCTTCAGCGAATTCACCAATCCGCTCGCCTTCATCGGAGATGTAGAAGGTTTCTACAACGGGTCGGCTGCGGTTTATGAGCAGAACTTCCCCAGCAGGCTTACCTTCCCGGTTGCCTTGTGGGGCATCGGCCTGTATGCCCAGGATGAGTGGAGCGCCACCAAGAACCTGAAACTCACGTTTGCCATTCGTGCCGAGCACAATTCGAACCCGGTTTGCCAGTTGAATTGCGCTTCGCAGTTTACCGGCGCTTTCAATTCCTTGAGCACCGATCCCACCACCCCCTACAACCAGGAGATCAACGCAAACTTGCACCAGATCTTCCGGTCGACCGACACCCTCAACTGGGCGCCTCGCTTCGGGTTTGCGTGGTCTCCGGGTAACAAGACGACCGTCATTCGCGGCGGCTTCGGGCTCTTCTACGATGCCTTCCCAGCGTTCATCGGCGATCAGTTCATGGTCAATCTTCCGAACGTGATTCCGATGGCACTCTCCGGAGTGAATTGGGCCGATACGACGGCAGCGGGTGCGGGTGCGACAGCGGCGGCTTCCGCCGCGGCTATCCGCAGCGGCTTCGCCAGCGGAGCATCATTCTCTTCGTTGTCCAGCATTCCCGGTTTCTCGGCGCCTGCCTTCACCAGCCAACTGGGCACCTTCCACACCCCGCTGTATCAGGAGTGGAGCTTGCAACTGGAACAGGCGGTGGGCGACAAGAGCTCAATATCTCTCGCCTATGTCGGCAACCATGGAATTCACGAGCCAATCGAGAACTTCCCGAACGCGTCGGCTAGCGGGCTTGCGGGTTTCCCATCGACTCCGGCTAGCGGGAACTATACAACCGTGGCCGAGTGGTACTCGGGTGGTGTCTCCAACTTCAACGGTCTGACGGCTAGCTACAACCAACGGTTGACCTACGGCTTTACGGTGCAAGCTAGCTATACCTGGAGCCACGCGTTGGACGAGGTTTCCAACGGTGGAGTACTGGCGTATAGCACGACCAGCCTCAGCTACCAAGTCAACCCGTTCTGCCTGGCTTGCAGCAACTACGGCAATGCCGATTACGACATCCGCAACTCGTTCAATGCGTCGTATGTTTGGCAGATGCCCTATAAGTTCGGCAACAAGTTCGCCAATGGCGCATTTGGTGGCTGGATATTATCGCAGAACTTCTTTGCCCGTTCCGGTCTGCCCTTTACCGTCATGGACAGCACGAACGGATTTACTAACTACAACTCCAGTGGTTCGACTCCTTTCGGGCCCGCGCAGGTGGTCCCTGGAAGCCTCTACGCTGGTCAGGGGAGCTGCTCCAACGGCTTCAGTATTTGCCTCAACCCAAATGCCTTTGAGTCAACTTCAGTATCTGGAGCTTTCTCTACGCAGCAGCGGAACTCGTACCGTGGTCCTGGGTTCTTTGACTCGGACTTTACCATCAACAAGAACTTCAAAATCACGGAGAGGGTAGCGTTCGGCTTTGGCACGAACTTCTACAACATCTTCAATCACCCGAACTTCCACAACCCGAACGATGTCTTCGGGGGCGCGAACTTCGGTATGACTACCAGCACGACGGCGCCACCGACCGGGCCTTACGGCTCGTTCGCGACCGGTCTGCCTTCGGGACGCATCATCCAGTTCCAGGGCAAGCTGGTGTTCTAGGCTGTTTCACTTTGCTTCGTCTCGGCGGCCCCCTCGTGGGGCCGCCTTTTTTCGTGCCAGTTGCCGGTCCAGTAAGGCGCGACTGACGGACAACCGCTGACGACTGTTCTTCTGTTAAAGTTATCCGAGCAGTCCTTGGTCAGTTGCCGATATCAAGTCGAGAATGGTGAATACCGATAACTGGCAACCGGCAACTGCTGGACAACTGGCTTACCGACAACTGCTACGAGGTCATAATGCCGAACCCGAATCAACCGGCAATTCAATTGACGAACACTCCCGACTATCGTGAAAGCTATGCTAATAGCGTCCAGGTGCGGGTCAACGTGTGGGACTTTTTTCTAGTATTTGGGACCCTGCAACAGCAGGATGAAACCCAGGTGGATGTGCGCAATTTCCAGGGAATCTATCTGAGTCCCCAACAGGCCAAGGCGCTGCACACCATTCTGCAGCAGAACCTGGTCAATTACGAGAACACCTTCGGCGAGATCAAACTCGATCCGCGCATGGGACCGGGATCGGGTCCCATCCATTAGTGGCGATGAGCGGCGATTCGCCGCGGCAACGGGAGTGGAAGCCGCCCGAATCTTCAAGTTTCAGATCGCCGCTTAACCAAGCTGGGACAGCCCTCGCTGTTGGTTGGCTTCCCTGCCTGTTCGCTTATGCGCTCATCTTCACGTTTCTCTTCGCGACCCATGCTGCGCTGCTGCGGCTACCATACTTTTGGGATGAAGCCGGATACTTCATCCCCGCTGCACGTGACCTGCTCCTGACGGGATCGCTGGTTCCCCACACGACTCTCTCCAACGCGCATCCGCCATTAGTGATGCTGTGGTTGGCATTCTGGTGGAAGATCAGCGCCTTCACCCCTGCCGTGACGCGGACCGCCATGTTAATGGTGGCGGCGTTCGCTTTGGCCGGCTTGTGGCGCCTGGCGCGCGACGTTGCCAACGAGGCCGTCGCCGCGGCAACGGTGCTTTGTACCGCGATCTACCCGGTATTCTTTGCCCAGAGCTCGCTGGCCCATCTCGACATGATGGCAGCGGCACTCACGCTATGGGGCTTGGCGATGTATGTGGAGCGCAGGCCGGTTGCGACCATCCTATTTTTCGCACTTGCGCCACTCGCCAAGGAGACAGCAATTGTCACCCCCATGGCGCTCTTAGTATGGGAGCTCCTGGGTCCGTTGCTAAAGGGCGTGCGCACACGTCAAGGCGAAAACCTCTGCCTATATCGCCGCAGCAGGGGGCAGACATTTTCTTTGCTCCTCTGCCTCATGCCGCTGCTACTTTGGTTTGGATATCATCATCATCGCACTGGCTTCTACTTCGGCAATCCGGAATACCTTCGCTACAATCTGCAAGCCACGCTGAATCCACTGCGGATTGTCCTCGCCATCCTGGTCCGCCTGTGGCATGTGTTGGGATATCTGGACCTGTTCCTGCTGGTCTGTGGAGCATGGTATGCGATGACGCGACCTCCTCTGCCCGAGGGCGATGGAACGCCGCGTCGGCGGATTCCGGTGAGCGTGCAGTTGGTATTTGCGGTGGTGCTGGGCGGCAACATTGTCGCCGAGTCGGTGCTGGGAGGCGCGGTACTCGCGCGCTACATGCTTCCGGTTGTGCCCCTGGTGATACTAGTATGCGTCTCCACGATTCGCCGGCGGCTGCGGCGATGGACCTGGTGGATTGCTTTCACCTGCGCCGCATTCGTGGTGCAATTATTTGTTCCTCCTCCTTATCGCATTGCTCCGGAAGACACGTTGCTCTATCGCGATTATGTGGTCCTGCACAAGATTGCCGCTGACGAGCTTGCCACGCGATATCCGCACGCCCGAGTGCTTACGGCATGGCCGGCGTCGGATGAGTTAACCCGCCCATTTCTGGGATACGTGACGCAACCGCAGGCCGTGGTGCGGATTGAGAACTTTTCGCCGCTGGAGATCGAGCGGGCCACGCAGGCGACCGACCAGTTCGACATCGTATTTCTGTTCACCACCAAGTGGAAGCCTGGACGCCCGCTTCTTCGATGGCTTCCCTTTGGAAAGGCGCTACAGGAGCGGTTCTTCGACTACCGCGAGGATTTATCTCCCCAACTCGCGGCAACTATCCTGGGTGGAAGAGTGGTGCGCTACCTGGACCGGAACAATGAGTGGATTGCAATTATCGCCATCGACAAAGTTGAAAATGCCGCGGCCCATGATCGGTCCATGGCGACGTTGTCCGTCAACCCCTGAGACTTCTCCTAAGGCCTGGCGGATACGCGCGCGCTATCATAGGCGGGAGAGCTGATGATTTGGAATCGACTCCTCCCACCGCCGCCATGGCGTTTCGCATTCGCGACTACCGCCCTGCCGACTTCGACCGGCTCTGGCGAATCGACCAGCTTTGTTTTCCGGCAGGCATTGCTTATACGCAGATGGAACTGAGCGGCTTCATCACCAGGCGCAATGCCATCACGCTGGTAGCTGAGCTGCAATGTCAGACACCAACGCCTGACACTCCGCCGATCGGTGGCTTTGTGGTGGCCCATCCCGTTCGTGCGAAATACGGACGCATCCTCACTTTGGACATACTTACCGAGGCCCGCCGGTCCGGTCTTGCGACCAGCCTGATGATGGAATGTGAACAGCGGCTACGGTCCTTGGGTTGTACCGACGTCTATCTGGAGACAGCAGTCGATAACGAACCTGCTCTGCGGTTGTATCGCAAGCTGGGATACGAAATTCTTCGCACCTTGCCCGAGTACTACTCCAGCCACGCGCTCGATGCCTTTCAGATGGGGAAACGGCTGCGCTAGTCTTTTCCTGAGCGCGTGCTAAAATCGGCGCTTCTCTGCGCCAGTTCCTCATGACCGCATCTGCTTCCAAGTCTTCGCAGCCGCCGCTTCGGGTTGCCATCGATACCGGTGGCACGTTCACCGACTGTGTTTGGATTGAACGCGGCAAGCTGCGGATGACCAAAGTCTTCTCCACTCCTGACGATCCTTCGCAAGCCATCGCCGAGGCGCTTGCGGCAATCAATTCTTCAGCCGAGGTAGTGTTGCTGCACGGGACGACGGTCGGCACCAACACATTGCTGCAGCGCACGGGCGCGAAGGTAGCGTTCGTGACCACTGCCGGGTTTGAAGACACCATCGAGATCGGCCGCCAGAATCGACCGAAGCTTTACGACCTGATGTTCCAGCGCGTGCCGCCGCTGGTGGAGCGCGCTATGCGGTTCGGCGTTCCCGAACGGGTGGATCATGAGGGCAAGGTCCGGCAGCGGCCATCGTCGGAAGATCTTCGAATGCTGGCGCGCGATGTGCGCCTCAGCGGAGCGGAAGCCATTGCAGTCTCGACATTATTCTCATTTGCCAATTCCGAGAACGAACGCGCCATCGGCCGTGTGCTGGAGGAACTCGGGCTCCCATTGTCTCTATCGCACGTCATTCTGCCCGAGTTTCGCGAGTATGAACGGGCCAGCACGGTCGTAGTGAATGCCTACTTGCAACCCGTCATGCAAGGCTATTTGCAGCGACTGGATGGGCGGATGCGCCGCGACTCGGGCAAGACGAAGTCACGCGTGTTCGTTATGCAATCGAACGGAGGGACAACGTCTATCGAGTCGGCATCACGTCAACCAGTCAGGACCGTACTATCTGGTCCGGCCGGTGGTGTTGTGGGCGCAGCCGCGATGGCCCGGCGCAGCGGCTTCGATCGCATTATCACTTTCGATATGGGAGGCACTTCTACCGACGTCGCGCTAGTTGTAGGCGGACCCAGGCCAGGGAACGAAGCCGAGATAGCAGGGTTGCCGGTGTGCGTGCCTATGCTCGACATTCATACCGTAGGCGCCGGCGGAGGCTCGCTGGCCCGCTTCGATGCCGGCGGAGCTTTGCGGGTGGGACCTGAATCGGCTGGCGCGGACCCCGGCCCAATCTGTTACGGACGCGGAACGCAGCCTACGGTTACTGACGCAAATCTGTTGCTGGGACGCTTGCAGCCCGACAAGTTTCTTGACGGCGCGTTCAGCCTGGACCGCGACCGCACCCGGGCCATTACTTCGGAATGGCTTAAGCAGCAGGGCTTCCAGCTGTCGCTGCAGCAGTTTGCCGAAGGCGTAGTCCGGGTGGTGAACGCCAACATGGAGCGGGCCGTGCGCGTGGTATCGATCGAACGTGGATACGATCCGCGGGAGTTTGCGCTGCTGGCTTTCGGAGGAGCGGGCGGACTTCATGCGTGCGAGTTAGCTGAGGCACTGGGCATTCCGCGCATTATCGTTCCAACCCTGCCGGGGGCCCTGTCTGCCTATGGCATTCTGGCCAGCGATATAGTCAGAGATTACTCACGCACCGTGGTCTTAAACATGGTACCCAAGCCACCGACCGCGAACATTCGCAGGCAGTTGCAAGCGCTGGAGCACCGCGCCCAGCAAGAGTTTCAGGCAGAAGGATGGATTGGCAAAATCCACTTTGAGCGCAGTGCCGATCTGCGCTATCGTGGCCAGGGCTTCGAGCTGAATGTGCGCTTCTCGCCGGATTTGGTTGCGGATTTTCATCGCGCGCACCAGACCCGCTACGGATACAGCCATCCGGAGCGAGAGGTTGAGCTGGTCACTTTGCGCTTGCGAGCCACGACCAAAGCTCCGCGCACCAAGTTAGGGAAGTTTACAAAGTCGGAGAGCCTACCTATAAAGTCGGAGAAGCGTCCGGTTTGGTTTGGCAGGAAAGCAGTTGACACCGCGATCTATGATCGCCGGAATTTGCGCCACGGCGGGAAACATCACGGGCCCGCTATCGTAACCGAATATAGCGCGACGACGGTGGTCCCGCCGGGGATGATATTTTCCATCGACAGAGCCGGGAATCTGCTGCTGGAATTTCAGGCAAAAGCCAAGGCGCCCCGGCGGAGCGCCTCAGAAGAAAGGTGACAGCTATTTCAGGCTAGGCCACATTTCTGTTTTGGTCGTTCTTGCTTGGCTCGTCCTCGATCTTCTTCTCTTCATGCTTACGTTTGGCTTCGTCTGCGGCATCGCGAGCTGCATCCTTCACCTTGCCCCAGGCATTCTCGGCTTTGCCTTTGACCTGTTGCGCGGCGCCCTCTACCTGCGCTCCAGTATCGCCGGTCCATTCGCCGACTTGGCGTTTCGCGCGTCCAGCCGCGTCATCTAGCTTGCCTTTCACTCGATCCTTATCCATTTGACTTACCTCCTTGGTTAGAACCTTTAGAAATATTTGGTGTAAAGCGCCAGTCTTGCCGACGCCCTTCAAGTTCGTGGTCCTAGGCGCGCTCATTGATGCGACCCTAGACCACGGTCCTGCGGCCGGAGATGAGTTGAAAAATCAGGGCTACCACCGCCAGCACCAACAGAATGTGAATGAATCCGCCGAGCGTATAGCTGGTAACTATTCCCAGCAACCACAGCACCAGCAGGATCACAAAAATTGTCCAAAGCATTGTGTCCACCCCTTAGTATTTCTCTCTCGCCCGCAATGTCGAGCTACAGTATTAGAGGACGATCGCGGCTTTATGGTTGTTTTGCCTGACAGGCTGCTGAAAAAGTTGGGAAAGCAGATTCCTCGCGGGCTGAAGCCCGCTCGGAATGTCGAAAATAAGGGCGTAGGACGGCGCACCTGAAGGTGCGCCCCTTCAACACATGACGAATCCGACACCTGCCGAATCCAACACTTGACGAATCCGACTTTTTCAGCAACCTGCTAATATTACTGTGTTACAAGAAGCCTCGCAGGCAGCAGGGACACCTGGG
>PMWW01000182.1 GCA_003165795.1 Acidobacteriaceae bacterium | reverse complement strand
CGCATCATGATGCAGCCCATGGCGACCAGCGGAGTGGTGGCGAAGCCAAACTCTTCGGCACCCAGCAGCGCGGCGACGGCCACGTCGCGCCCCGTCTGGAGTTTGCCATCGACTTGCAGGCGCACGCGGCTACGCAAATCATTCATCACCAAGGTCTGCTGAGTTTCGGAAAGGCCCAATTCCCAAGGCACCCCGGCGTGACGGATCGAGCTAATGGGCGACGCGCCGGTGCCGCCATCATAACCGCTGATGAGGATAACGTCGGCATGCGCCTTAGCGACGCCGGCAGCCACCGTCCCCACGCCTGCCTCCGCCACCAACTTCACGGAAACACGCCCTTGCGGGTTCACCATTTTGAGGTCATAGATCAACTGCGCCAGATCCTCGATGGAGTAAATGTCGTGGTGGGGCGGCGGCGAAATCAAACCAACTCCAGGGATGGAGTGTCGCACCCACGCGATAACTTCGTCGACCTTATGACCGGGGAGTTGGCCCCCTTCGCCAGGCTTGGCGCCCTGCGCAATCTTGATCTGGAGGTCGTCCGCGTTTACCAGGTAATTGGCGGTGACGCCGAAGCGCGCGGAAGCTACCTGCTTGACGCGGCTACGGCGCGAGTCGCCGTTGGCATCCGGCGTATAACGCGCTTCGTCCTCGCCTCCTTCGCCGGTGTTGGAGCGTCCGCCGATGCGGTTCATGGCTATGGCTAACGTCTCGTGCGCCTCTTTACTGATTGAACCGAACGACATGGCGCCGGTGGCAAAACGCTTTACGATCTCCGCCGCCGGCTCAACTTCTTCGATCGGCAGCGCAGGTCCGGCGGGTTTGAGGTCAAACATGCCCCGCAGCATCATCAGGTCGCGGTTCTGCTGGTTGACCGTGTCGGCGAATTCCCGGAAGGTCTCAAAGCAGTTCTGCCGTACAGCGTGCTGCAGCTTGCTAACGGTGGTCGGATTCAACTGGTGCCGTTCGCCGTTGACGCGGAATTGGTATTCGCCGCCTATTCGCAACTCCGTCTCCGACTCCGCCGGCCGTTGCATGGCGAACTGGTGCCTCATATGCGCTTCCTTTGCCAGCACCTCCATGCCGACGCCATCGATACGTGAAGACGTGCCGGTAAAGTAGCGCTCGACCAAAGAGCGGTTCAGGCCGACAGCCTCAAAGATCTGGGCTCCGCGGTAGCTCTGGAGGGTGGAGATGCCCATTTTAGAAAAAGTCTTAAGCAGGCCCTTGTCCACTGCATTCAGGTAGTTCTTCAAGACTTTATCGAAGCTGTAATCAGCGGGGAAATAGCCGTTCTTGTGCAGGTTCTCCAGGGTCTCGACGGCGAGAAAGGGATTGACCGCGCTGGCCCCGTAACCGAGCAGCAGGGCAAAATGCATGATCTCGCGAGGCCCGCCGGTTTCGACGATCAAGGCCACCTGGTTGCGGGTCTCCTCGCGTACCAAGTGGTTGTGTACCGCCGAAAGCGCCAGCAGACTGGGAATCGGAGCATACTTCTTGTCGACTCCGCGGTCGGAAAGAATCAGCAGGGTGTATCCGGACTTGATGGCCAGCGAGGCTCGCTGGCACAGATCGTCCACCGCCTTCTCGAGCGCCTCTCCCCCACCCGCGACTGAGAACAGCATGGGGATGGTCGTAGCCAGAAAATCGCCCTGGCTCACCCGGCGCAGCTTTTCCAGACACCAGTTGGTGATGACAGGATGGCGCAGTTTGAGCGTGTGGCAGTGCCGCGCCGATTCCTCCAGGATGTTACCTTCGCTGCCGATGTAGCTGTTCAGTGACATGACCAAGTCTTCGCGGATGGGATCGATGGCCGGGTTCGTGACTTGCGCGAACATCTGCTTGAAGTAGCTGAAGAGTAGTTGTGGCCGGTCCGACAGGCAGGCGAGCGGCGTATCGATGCCCATCGAGCCCACTGGTTCCTCACCCGTTGCACCCATGGGGCCAATTATGAATTTCAGGTCTTCGTCGGTATAGCCGAAGGCGCGCTGCCGCAGCAGGATGGTCTTGTGATTTGTAGGCTTCACATGCGCCGGAGTGG
This sequence comes from Acidobacteriaceae bacterium, assembly GCA_003165795.1. Lineage (GTDB taxonomy): Bacteria > Acidobacteriota > Terriglobia > Terriglobales > Acidobacteriaceae > Bog-257. Next base: position 23,516 of record PMWW01000182.1, on the reverse strand, counting down.
GGAGATGGTCCAGGGTGATCTGGTTCTCTCGCAGCCATTGCGCATAAGGCTGCCGCGCCGCCAATTGCCTCTTAATCTCGTCATCGGAGATGAGCCGCTTCTGCTCTATATCCACCAGCAACATACGGCCCGGTTCGAGCCGTCCCTTGAGGCGAACGCTTTCGGGCTTTACCGGCAGTACACCAGCCTCTGACGCCATAATGATGAGGCCCTCATGGGTCACCACGTAGCGCCCGGGCCTTAGCCCGTTGCGGTCCAGCTTGGCCCCGATCACGCGGCCGTCGGTGAAAGCGACGGCCGCGGGGCCATCCCAGGGCTCCATCAATGAAGCGTGAAACTCATAAAAGGCGCGAACATCCTCTGGCATCGTGGGGTCGCCGTCCCAGGCTTCAGGAATCAGCATAGAAAGCACATGGGGAAGGCTGCGGCCCGTAAGCGTCAAAAGCTCGATCGCGTTATCCAACATCGCAGAGTCGCTGCCGCCGGGGGTGATAACGGGCATCACCTTGTGGATGTCGTCGCCCAGCAGCGACGAAGCCAAAACCGACTGGCGCGCGTGCATCCAGTTCACGTTACCGCGCAGCGTATTGATCTCACCGTTATGGCAGATGTAACGGTAAGGATGCGCCAGATGCCAGGTGGGAAACGTGTTCGTGGAGAATCGCTGGTGGACCAGGCAGATCGCACTCATCAAGTCCGGATCAGAGAGCTCCTCATAGAAATGAGCAATCTGGGAAGCAAGCAGCAGCCCTTTGTATACGATGGTCCGCGATGAGAGCGACGGAATGTAGAAGAAGTCTTTCTCCCGCAGGTCGCTCTTGGCGATTTCAGCCTCCGTTCGCTTCCGGATAACATAAAGCTTACGCTCGAGCGCGTCCTGGTCCATTCCCGGCGCTCGCCGGATGAAGATCTGCTCAATGTAAGGCTGGGTGCTGCGGGCCAAGCGACCGATGGAGTTCGAGTTGATCGGCGTATCGCGCCAGCCGAGGACCGAAAGACCCTCCTCACCGACAATTTTCTCGATAATGCCCTCGCAAAGCACCCGTTCCTGGGGGGCGACCGGCAAGAAGACCATTCCGATCCCGTATTCGCCGGGAACGGGAAGGGTGAAGCCCAAGCGGCGGCATTCACGGTCGAAGAAGGCGTGTGGAATCTGGATCAGGACGCCGGCGCCGTCGCCGGTTTCCGGGTCGCAGCCGCAGGCCCCCCGGTGGGCGAGATTGATGAGGATTTGGATGCCCTGAGCGATGATTCCATGGGACTTATTACCCTCGATATTCGCCACAAAGCCGACGCCACAGGCGTCGCGCTCCTTCGCCGGATCGTACAGCCCCTGTGCGGGAGGTAGTCCTCGAATCGCGCCAACACATTTCCTTGGGTCGCGACATGGAGGCTCCAACTCATTTGACATGGCCACACCCTTGCCGTTTTGAGGGTCAACAACCATCCGTCGTCTGTAGTTGTCCTCAATATTCTAATGCTTGTTCCGCGAGGCCGTAGGCAAATTTCTTGCTTTTCAGCAATGCTGCGCAAAAGACCGTTCTTGAAACACTGCAGGAAAATTGTGTAGCACCGGGAAGCGGTGCAAGCACAAATCGGCAGATATCCGATGGTTGCAAAGAAGTTGAAGTTGGTAGAGTTGGCGCGACAAAAGCCGCGTTATGGGTATCGGCGATTGCGCATGCCGCTGCAGCGCCAAGGACACCTGGCGAACGTGAAACGGAATTTCCTAATTCCAATGGTGGGAATGCCACCAGATTTTCTGGATATCGAAAGTGACCCCGCGGCAGAGGTAAATCGGGGTGTCTTCCTCGCCCATACCAAAGTGCTGGTTGTGCTCGAAAGCCTGAAATGAAGTGCAGTTGTCGCGCACGTCTTCGAGACTCCACTCGATAACGATGAGGTTCTGGAAGACTTGTGGAGGTGGACCCCAGTACCAATGATTCTGGTGACGAGACCAGGCACGGGGCAATCCGTATCGGGGACCGAACTGCTAACAGGGACCGCCGGCCTCGATTCTGTGATTTAGGGTGCTGCCGCCGGATCTAGATCCAGCACCCAATCCGGATCACCGTTGTGGTTATTGCCTGGCGTCGTGAAATTGTGGCGGCCCGAGTTACGGAAGGGCGACCCACTGATCGGGATAAACGTTCCGTTCGACGGATCGTACCATCGGGCCCGCGTGAGGCCCGCGAATTCCGCCAGGCTTACCGTGAGCGTGGTGGCTTGTGGGCAGTAGGAAAGCGCGTACGATCCTGGCACCCAGGCCGTCGTGCAGTAAGTGGCTGTGGTGAGGTTTTCATTGCCGCCGTTGTACGTGCCGTAGCCGGCGGTGACCACCTGGTGCGCTGTATCCGGCACGAGGTTCTGCCACGGCAACGCGCCGAACAGGCCGTTAATGTACTGTATTTCCAGCGCGCCGGGACTGATGAGAAACAGCTGCCATTCTGGCGGGAACAGCCATGTGTAGTGGTTACCGTAGAGTTGCCCGGCGCCGCCGCTGGTCAGCGTCCAATACGCCTGCTCGCGCAGGACGTACGGTCCCGCCGGCCCGGGCAGCTGGCCGGTATTGTTCTCGTATTCGTAATTGGCCTCCGTCAGGAATAGCGGCAAGACGGGCGCGCTGGCATAGGCTTGCACGAAGCAATCGTAGGTTTCGTAATAGGTGTAGCAGGCATCCAGCGTCAGCACGTCGCTCAACGTGTTGTCCTGGTTCGAGTAGCTGAAGTTGTAATTCAGTTCGATGGTTTGCAGATGCACGGGATCGGTACTGGCGATTCCCAACATCACCTGGTGCACCAGGTTATTGTCTGTTGGGCTGCTGTTCCAGCTTTGAAAGTCGTTGCCGCTTTGCCAGACGATATTGGCAAACCCGCGGTAGCGGTTCCCCAGATAGACTCCGTAATTGTAGGCCTTAGCGGGTCCGTTGTTTTCGAGTGTCACCAGCCATCCGCCGGTTTCGATAGGGTCAAGGACGACCGCGAGATGATAGGTTGCCGCCAGATTGACCAAGGCGTCGACTTCCGCGAAATAGGCTGCGTTGGGCGTCGAGAGGTCATAATTTGAGGGGTCGGTGCCGCTGCTGAATGGGGGCGTGCCATCGTACGCCGTACCGTTCCCGTTTCCTCCCGTGTAGCTGCTGCAAAGAGCGTCCACCAGGATGGAATTGAATCCCATCGCTTGCCGGTTCGCCATGTATCCAGACATTTGGCGGGGAGCCAGATTGGCGATCATGGACTGCGGCGAATCTCCCATGAGCAGGAATGGCACTCCGTTACTGTCGGTCAGATAGCGGCCATTGGCGCTGGCTTTGAGAGGATAGACCGGGGAAGACAGAGAGCCGCGAGATAGCGTCTGTCCCACGAGAGTTGCACAGGCCACCGTGGTGGCTAGGAGCAGCAAAGCTGTTGTTCGCACAGAACTCTCCTTTATCGTCAACTTGGATGGCTCGGCGACCCAGCAATTTTCTCAGACTTGAAAAAACAAATTTCGCGCGCGCGCCGCTAGCTCTTTTTCGGATGTGGCGTGCCAATGTACGGGAACTCCTTGAGAATGTCGGTGTGCGGCTTAAGGCCGCTAGGCGGACACTCATTTTTCGTCAGAAATGCCAGGCGGTAATCGATGACATCGTCGGTGAAGACGCGGCCATTCGGGTACTTTGCGGGCTTGGAAGGATTGAAGCTCAGCATGTCAGGCAACAGGCCTTCGACGTCGATCGCGGCGATGGCTTCTTCCCGGGTGTAATTCCCAGTGTGCCCCATCAAGTGGACGAACATATCGGTCCAGCGCTTGCGGTCGTTGACGGGCTCGCTGGCGTTGTACTCCAACTTGGTGTCGTCGGTATTGAAGAAGCTGCTGACGGAAGGGTGGCCGGCGCGATCGACGTGAAGCAACTCGCCGTCGCGCCGGACGCTGCACCGTCCCCAGATGTTAATCACTGGATTGGCGCCAAGCTCACTGCTGGGCATCTCCATTACCGTCGAAAATACGTTGGCTTCCGTATTCGAGTCGACTCCGGTCCAGGGAGACTTGCTGCCCAGATGAGGCTCGGTGAAGTTCCGTTTGCCTCTGATATCGAACAGATTCTTGATACCGTCGAAGTCGAAAAAGAAGGCGTCGCTGCGAGCGCCGGCAAAGAACGTGTACCCGCCCGACTTGACGATGTTGGGTTTGTCTCCGACGAAGGAGACTGCGGCATCGGAGATGATCTTTGTTCCGACAGCTTCTACCGAACGGGCTTCCGTACCTTTGGCTACAAAAACGCTTACCGTCTGCTTACCGTTTTGCGGCGGCGAGAACACATAGCTGAACGCAATGTCGTTCAAATAATCGCCGTCGGTATCGATGGCGAGCCGGTAGATGGCGTCGGGATGGAGCGCGTCGGCAGTCGGATTTGCATTGAGGATGAGCACGGTCCGCGCCGGATCCGTAGGCGCCTGGAATGCATAGAGGTCGCATAAGTCAAGTCGTTGGTCCCCAAGAGGAGGGCCGAGACTGAGTCCGGTGAAATGGTTCGACATTTTTTCCCCTGCCTTTAGAAATTTGGAAATGCGATCGTCTTGTCCGGCAAAATAGCAACCCCGGAATTCGCTTTCTTGGCGTTCCGGCACCGGGAAGTATACACCGGTTTTCTCCAACCAAGACGTCTTGAATTGAATTACAGCTATTGATGAATTCGGTCGTTCACCGGCTCCGAAGAATATATCTGTGGACCACAGAAAACCTTTATGGTCGACCACAACACGACACCGGCAGAGGAACTGCTGGATCAATGGGCGCGCATCGCGTGGGTGGATCGCCTAGACAGCGCAGCGGTGGCGAAACAATCCGCAAACTGGACGCAAACCCCGAACGATGAAAGATGAAGGAGAAGCAATACCAGCGGAACTGATTGATTTGCTTGGTGGGCCCGGAGGGATTCGAACCCCCGGCCAAGGGATTATGAGTCCCCTGCTCTACCGCTGAGCTACAGGCCCAAAGGCTGCCTGGCAAATAGCACGATTACGAGCATTAGTGGACTAGTCCAACCGCCAGCGCCGTCGCAACCTGGGGGCCACGCTCTGGTGTCATTTGCCTCCTCTTGTGCGCTTTCAGTCTCGCACAGCCGCTCCGCCGCTGCCAACTGATGTTCCGGCGCGAGGTGACAGATCGGCAGTTGGTTTCTATTTGGTGGCGGCCACGTTGCTGTGCAGCAGCCAGGAAGCAAGCCGAGGTCCTTGTTGCGCGTTCAGGGCGACACAGTAATTCATTCGCTCGACCGCCTGCTTCAGCGAGCGCTCTGCCGCCGGAGCGGGATGGCTGGTGAAGAACGCCTGCACTTCATCCCGCATTTCTGGGTCGCAGAAGCTGCCTGTGGCTTGCACGATCGCGCCGCCCGCAAATGCTCCGCCAAGATTCTCGATCGTTGCCCAATGCGCCTGAACGAAAGCCCACGCTTGTTTCTCCGCTGCTGGATTTTGCATCACGGCTGAGATCAAGTAGGGCGCGTCTTGCGAGCGCATCGCCGGTGAAATTGCATACTCTAAGGTCCGTTCAATCAACTTGGGACCGCTGAATCGGCCCAGCGCAAAGATGTCGCTGAAGTAGGTTTCCGGCGTCTTGGCAGCTTTCAGGTCGGCCATGATCTTGTCGTACAAAGCCTGGTCGCCGTTACGCGTGGCAACGTGCAAGGCGGCGCCGGCAATCTCGTGATTGAGCGAAGAAGGATCTGCGAGATACTGATTCGACAATTTACTTGCCAGTGCCTCGGCTTGCGGATCGTGGGCAACATTGCCCATCGCCATCAAGAGTTCAGAGCGCAGAGTGGCCTGATCTGCGCTTTCACCGGGCTTAGCTTCCCAGCCAACGTCCTGAACTATAGGCGCCAGGAGTTGGCGCACCCAGAGGGCGTAACGTTCGCTATCGGCATCGCTCACCAGGTGATCGCCGATGTAGGTGAGTCGCCGAAGAACTTCGTCCAGCACGGCGCTGTTGCGGTCTGCCTGCAGCCCTTCGGCCAACGCCAGGTAATCTCCGATGGGCTCGCGATCGACGCGGACCGATGCCCAAACATCGGCGACCAACATGATCCGTTCGGCCGGAGACAGGGCGCTCTCGGCCACCTTGGCCATCGACTGGATGGCTTCGGAGCTATATTCGGAGCGATAGAAGCCTTTCGCATTCGCGTTTACATAAACCCACGGCGAACATCCCTGCAAGGTGAAGCTGTCCTGCTTCTTCGTGACCAGTTCACACTGCTCATCGTTGCCTGTAACCGAAGCGCCCGCCTTCATACACAGGGGAATCTGCCAAAGCTCCGGGCTGCCCGCATTGAGTTTCGCTTGGTCATAAAAGTAGCGTTGCTGTTCCAGCGCAACCGTCTGGGAATTGCCCGAGCAGTGATTCTTTACGGTTACTAATGGCGGCCCAGCTTGCTCGATCCACGTGGGCATGATCTTGTCGACCGGCTTCTTGGAAACCTGGGTCTGCGCGTTCCAGAAATCAGACGCCGTGGCGTTGGCGTAGGAATGCTGCTTTAAGTACAAGGCCACGCCTTCACGAAACGGCTCCGGCCCCACGTAGGACTCCAGCATCCGCAGCACAGCCGCCGTCTTTCCGTAAGTGATGGCATCGTCGAGTTCGAGGATCTGCGCCGGCGTGTCGGCAGGCTGATGAATTGGATGGGTGTTAATAAGTGAATCCTGGTCGAGCGAGTTTACGGTGTCGCTGACCTCGTCGAGCGGCACGTGCCACTCCGGCTTCCATGCGGCAACTGGCTTACTCGACATCCAGGTCGCAAACCCCTCGTTGAGCCACTTGTAATCCCACCATTGCATGGTCACCAGGTCGCCGAACCATTGGTGCGCCATTTCATGCGCAATGACCGAAGCCACAGTCTTCTTCAGGCCGGTGGCCGTGTTCTTTTCATCGAGGAGCAACAGAATCTCGCGGAAGGTAATACAGCCGGTATTCTCCATCGCACCCGCCGAGAAATCTGCGAGCCCGACCAAATCAAGCTTGCCATAGGGATACTTGATCCCGAAATAGCGATCGTAGTAATGCAAGTTAAACTCAGCGGCAGCCAACGCAAAGCGTCCCAATTCCTTCTTGCCGGGACTAGTCCACACTCGAATGGGAATGCCGTCCGACTCGCCTTCGATATATTCAAAATCGCCGACGACTACAGCCACTAGATAGGACGACATCTTGGGACTGGTAGAAAAATGCACTGTGTGTTTCGCATCACCGGGACCGGGCGTATCGGAAACAACCTTTCCATTCGAGATTACGGTCATGGCTTTGTCGGCAATGACGGTGACGTCGAACGTGGCCTTGTAGATAGGCTCGTCAAACGATGGATAGGCCCGGCGAGCGTCAGTGTTTTCGAATTGAGTCGCGGCATATTTCCGGCCCTGGTCGTCCTTGCCGATGTAGAAGCCGCGCAACTGGTCATTCAGAATTCCGCTGTAACGAATCTGGATGGTCGCCGGTCCGGCCGGAACCGGTTTGGCCACCGCTAGGCTTGCCGTTTGTTTCTCTTTGTCGAGCGTGACTTTGGCGGATTGGGCACCACTGGCACTGGTGATGATCACGCTCTGAAAATCGAGGTCGGCTGCATTGAGCACGATTTCCGAGGTGGGCTTCAACACCTGCACCTGAATCGTCTCCTCGCCCGCAAAAGTGTTGTTCGTCAAGTCCGGTGCAAAGGTCAGCTTGTAGCTTTCCGGAACCGCAGTTTGCGGCAGACGCTGCGCCGCGCAGAACGTTCCCAACCAGAACAGCCCGAGAACCAGGAAAATCCGCTTCATTCCGACCCCCAATTTTGGAGAATGACAGCTCCTTTATAAGTGGGGCGGAAAAGAAATGCTTGAACGGTATTAACCTGGCGGAGACTTAACAAGCTGTTGGGAACTTGGCGGAAGAATGCGGCGGAAGGCGGTCGGCGTCAGGCCGGTTGACTTCTTGAAGGTCCGGCACAGGTGCGCATGGTCGGCAAAACCGCAAGCATAAGCTACGTCCACGATAGGCCGGTTCGGATTGAGAAGCAGCTCAAAAGCCCGTCGGACGCGGCTCTTCGCCAAGTGATCGCCGAAGGTGCATCCCAGAAAACGGCGAAAGCTGCGCGCCACATGCACCGGATGCACTCCCACCTCGCGGGCCACGCTGGTCAGCGAGTGGTGCCGGCCTTCCATGTCGCTGACCAGTTGCAACGCGCGTTGAAACCACACCGGGGGATGGCGATCGACCTCGCCGGAAAAGAAGAAGCGGAGCAACTCGGTCGCAATAGTTTCCACTACCCTACTATCCGCGCTCAGTTCGCGATACAGCTGCAGCCCGAGCGCGTAGGGCAGGCCGCCGCAGAATATCCGCGGCTGGTTAGCCGGCCGTAGCGCCTGGGCGGCATCCTGCAACCAGGAATCCGCAACCTCGAGATCGATCAGATGTCCGCCCTGGGGATGAAAGCGATCGCTGTGCGTTTCTGCCGGCGGATGCCAGATCACGGTACCCGAGGGACAGACGGTTTCTCCCTTATTCGAGGCCTCGACATAGGCGCCGGCGAGCAGGAAAGAGAGATAAGCCGTGGGATGTTGATGACGGCCAAGCGTGGCACTAGCGCCGTAGGATTTTTCGACGATTCGAAACGGCCCGACTTGTTTCTCGCGAAGAGTATTTCCTAGAGGGTTCATTGCAAATCGTCATTCTGGAACTTCAATACCGATCCCACCCGGGCTCCCGGAGTTCGCAGGCATCTCAATACTTGTACGCACTGCGCTTCTCTACATCCATTGCCTACGATGTCCATTTACATCGATTCGTTATTAAGCAAGCTAGAGATAGTTAGCTACGCAGGCTGGCCGAAAAAAGTTCCCCGGAAGCTGTAATCCGCAGTCAAGTTCTGAGGAATTTCGAGGCGGGGCGAGCTCAGTAGGAGGAGTAACTTGGGAGGGAATTGGCGGCGGACGCCGCTGTCCGGCAATCGATAGGGCTGCCTCTTAAGGCAGTATCAGTGAAACGTCCGGCGAATGCCCACGGTGGTAGGCCACCAGGTCAATTGGACGGAGCTAGTGAAATCGGCTTGCCGCGTCGCAGCCAGCACCGGCACCCACCAGGTCTCGTATTGCAGGAAAGACTTGATCTCGAGGTCATGGCGGACGCGCAGCATGGCCGACACGTCCCAATCCCACTGCGTGCTTCCGCTGGGGATGAAATCTTTGGCGATCTTACCGTTGCGCACGCTCACCTGAATGCTGCTCCGAGGACTGAGGTGGTAGGTGCTCCACGCCTGATAGCCCTTTCCCTCACGGCCAATCCAGCTCCCCATCAGCGAATTGTCGTTGAGATACAGATCGTGGTAGACGACCTCCCAATAGATAAACGTCCCACCAATGCTGGCTGGGGTTGGAGGATCGGTGTAGACGGCCTCGGCGCGGAAATCGAGTTTGGGCAGGCCGGGAACATGGGTGAGGTAAATTCCTGGATTGACGGCGGAGCGCCGGGGAGCGCTGACCGGCGAGACATCGTCATGTACCAACGAATCGGTGTACAACGTCAGCCAGCGGCGCACAAACGGCAGCCGGTAAGTGAAATCGAAACTGGCGTGGCGGGCGCCGGGATCGTTGCGCGAAAACTTGACGGCGGGAGGTACGTCGTTGAGGCTGGTGAACGCATTCCAGAAGGTGCCGAAGGTAATGGGTACATGCCCTTCGCCGCCGAAAACATCATTGCGGGTGAATCCAAACTCCAGATTCTCGGTGGGCTTGAAGCTGACCTTCTGTCCGAACATATAGGGGCCAACGGGAAACTCGTGGCCGTAGAGCGGTCCAAAGTAATTGGACATCTCGAACGGCCCCAGGAACCTTGAGAGCAAGGGAATGTTGGTGGGCTCGGAGCGATTGATCTGGAGATTCCAAAAAGGCGCGGCGTTATTGCTCATCAATAGCGCGCCGCCTTCGCCCGGCCCCCACCACATGCTTTGCTTGCCCACCGAATAATCTAAACCCCCGAATTTCATTGAGACATAGGTATCCAGCAATTGAAACTGGTTCGCCGAGATCGGCTTGGGCGGCTGCAAAGGATTCTCATCGACATTGGCGATTACCTGCCGTACCGACAGGGGAAGGGCCGGGATGGTGGGCGCGTATTGGAACTCGCCATCGATGTAGAAGGCAAACCGGCCGTCGTTGGCGCTGGCGCTGAAACCCGTGACGTTGTTGAGGCCTTGCCAATAGGGCCGGCCGTAATCGTTGATGAGCGTTTGACCGAAATGATAGCTGTTATTCACCGGCGTGCCGGCAATGTCCATCACCCGCGTGTAAACCGAATCCAGCTGCATCGCTTCCGTCGGTCGGCCGTCCCAGGCTGCAATCTCGGGCGCGAACTCCGTGTCCAGCGCCTTCTTGAACTGCCATATTTCCGACGGTACATCGGTGTGGTATTCGACGGCCGCGTTCATCTCGATCAACATCTGCGCGCAGGCCATGCGCGTCCACGGCCTTAGTCCGATAAATGCGCTGTTGATGTAACCGCCTCCGATCAGGCGCTCCATGGCCGGATAGATCCAGCTATCGAGCGGCACGTTAAGGCTGGCTTGATTGGTGGGACGCGGCGCCGAGGTCTGCTCGGCCACGATCTTCAAGTCGTCATCGATATCGGGGTTGTGCCGCTGCTTGTAGATATGTCTGCCGACTTGATAGCCCATCAGGCCGCCGATAAATACGTCTGACAGGAAATGCTGGTCTGATGCTGCGCGGGCCAGGCTGACTCCGAGGGCCAAACCGTAGGCGCCAAATTCTTCCAGCGGATGCGGATATTCCTGGGCAATGACCGAGGCGAACGCCCAGGTCACCGCCGCATGGTTCGACGGAAACGACGAACCGCCGTGAAAAAAGATGTTCTGGAAGTCCGACGGGAACGGGCGCTCGCGGCCCGCTACGCCTTGAAGGGCGTAGTCCACGCCGAGTGCGTTGATCATGGCCTCGGCAGCCAGCACGCCGGTTTCGCGGGCGCGCTCGTTGTGGGTGATATGTCCCCAGACGTACATCGCGCCGGTCATTCCCGCAGCCGAGGCCAGGCCCGCGTCGGACGCGAGATTCAGCCGATGCTGATTGTCCAGGCGCATGCCGTAGGAGCTTTGCGGATCGGTGACGAACAGGCCGGCGGCAATGCCGCTCATGGGAACCAGCCACTTGGCATCTGTGAGCTGCAGATGGAACGGACTGATCCAGATGTCTTTCTGATCTTGCGCCAGATGGAGTAAGAACTTGCTTTCGTTGGGATGAGGAACGGTGCCGTCGGGAAGAGGCGTAGGCTGCGAAGATGCAGCTTGCGGAGATGACGCGGGCTGCGGCTGTCCTGCGCTCGGAGGCGAAGTCTGTTGGGCGAGGACAGCCGTGGCGCAGGAAGTCAGAAGAGCGACGGTGAGGAAGAGCTTGGGGAGACGAATCTTCAAAAGCGTCCTCGAGTGTCACTCACTTTCTGGCGGATGGGTAGAAATAAGGGCATCGAGGTTGTATTAGGGGGTGCTGATAATCTCCGAAGCAGTTCCCTCGGCGACTAAAGTCGGCTCGGGTTGAAAAGTATAGAGCACCTAGCGGCGCACCTAAAGGTACGCCCCTTCAAAACGCCCTTGCCCTCTTATTAACCCTTCTTCCAGCGCGATTCATGCCGCGGCTTTGTAGTAGCGAAAGATGCGGGTCAGCGCAGTCGCGACGTCCTCGATGTCCTGCGGTGACATGGCAGGCGACAGCGGCAGCGAGATCGTGCGTTCTCCGACGTACGATGCGTGGGGAAAATCGGAATCGGTAAATCCAAAGCGCCGGCGATAGTAGGGATGCTGATGCACCGGAACGTAGTGAATGCCGGCGCCGATGTTCTCGGCATCGAGGGCGGCTATGATCTTTTCCCGCGGCGCTCCAATTTCCTCCAGAGACAGTAGCGGGGTATACAGATGATACGCGTGCCTTGAGTCAGGAGCGGCGACGGCGGGCAATTGCAGAGGAAGGCCAGCGAGGCGCTGGTTGTAGGCCAGCCAAACCTGCTGGCGCCGTTGCCAATACTCTTCGACGGTGGCCAGTTGCGGCAAGGCCAGGGCCGCGGCCACGTCGGTCATGTTGTACTTGAAGCCAGCTTCCACTACTTCGTAACCGGTCGGACCGCCCACGAACCGGCTCCAGGCGCCGGCCGTCATGCCATGCAGCGAGAGGACCTTCACCCGCTCCCGCAACTTCGCATCGCGGGTGATCACCATGCCGCCGTCGCAGGTGGCGATGTTCTTGGTGGGATAAAAGCTGAAGCAGCCGGCGTCGCCCATCAGTCCGGCGGGGCGTCCCCGATCGGTAGCTTCGATGGCGTGGGCGCAGTCTTCGATGACGCGCAGTCCGCGACGGCGGGCGAGGGCGAGGATGGAATCCATCTGGCAGCAGCGGCCGCACATGTGCACCACCAGGATCGCTTTGGTGCGGGGAGTGATTTTCTGCTCGATGAGCGCCGGATCGATGTTGAACGTGCTGGGGGTGCAATCCACCAGCACCGGCTGCGCTCCGGTATGCACGATGGAGTGGATGGTGGAGCAAAAGGTCATGGCGGGAGCGATCACTTCATCGCCCGGACCGATCCCCAATGCAAGCAGAGCGAGATGGATGGCGGCAGTACCGCTGCTGACCGCGGCCGCGTACGGCGCTCCCTTATAGCCCGCGAATTCCTGCTCGAACTGTTCGACGCGGGCGCCCAGTCCAATCCAATTGCTGCGCAGGCAATCGACCACCGAGGCGATCTCGACCTCGCCAATTACCGGAGCGCCGAACACCAGCCGCTTCTCGCGCGGGCGCACCGCAACGCCACCCGCGATTGCCGGCAGATCGTCATCTTGCATGGATAGGGATTGTCCGCCAGCCAGCGGAACGCGTTTCATAGATTTGAGCCAGTCGTAGAAACCGTGGTGCGATTGTAAATGATCGGTGACGATTGCGGCGGGAGCCGCAAATCCCTCCGCTTCGCTTCAACGCCCCCGTCTTCGTTCCGGTCGGGAGGACAAGACATTCGAGGACTCATCCCACTAGCTCACTACACTAGCGGCATCGGCGAAAACATCCAGTCGGCTATACTTCGGAAGGGAGTGGAGATCCAACCATTCCCGCTGCAAGTCGCGCTTGCCGATTGCAACTCGTGGTGCCAGAAGGTTTGATCCACACCCTGATTGCCTGCCAGCCTGATGCCTTTTACCCTTTCTCATCCCGCCGCCGCCCTGCCCTTTCGAAAACTGAACTTGGTTTGGTCGGCGTTTATCGTCGGCAGCATGGCTCCCGATTTTCCCTACATCGTGGGCTCAGCGGAATACCGGACACTGGGCCACCGCTTCCCTGGACTGGTGGAATTCACGTTGCCGGCTTCGGTGGCCGCGCTGTGGTTGTTTCACAACGTCATCAAACGGCCAGCGGCCGGACTTCTCCCCGCTGGCGTGCAACAGAGACTCCGCGGCATGACCGGCGATTTCAAGTTTGGCGGCGCTTCCCGCTTCCTGGCCATCCTGGGCTCGATCGTGTTGGGAATTGCAACTCACGTGGTGTGGGATTCCTTTACCCACGCCTACACGTGGCCCTGGTATCGCTTCCGCTGGCTGCAGGGCTGGGTGCGGGCCCCGTTCCTGGGCGTGATTCCGAGATACGCAGCGCTGCAATACAGCAGCTCGATCTTGGGATTGGTGGTGCTTGGAATCTGGGGGGTGCTGTGGTATCGAGAGACCGCCGTCGTGGGCGCAGCCACGCCGAAGTCCCGGCCGAAGTCCCGTTTCGCGCTGGCTCTGCTGATGTTCGCTTTTGCCGGCGTGGCAGGTTTTCTGCGGGCCCGTGCCGTAATCGGCATGACCATCACTCCCCTCAACTTTGACTTTTTTCTGCTGGTTTTCGGCTTGACTGCCTTAGACCTGGCATTCTGGCAGGTCTTGCTGTATTGCGTGCTGGTATCGTCGTACCAGGTTTGGATCATCGCCTAAGCTCCCATCGATTGGCCGGCAAACCTCCTATGCCTCTGGTCAGCACCATCATCAACGTTCGCAACGGGGCCGCAACCCTGCGCGAGGCCATCGAAAGTGTGCTGGCGCAAACCTTCACGGAGTGGGAACTCATCATTTGGGATGACCGTTCCAGCGATGCCAGTGCTAGCATCGTCGCCGAGTACCATGGCGAAAGGGTCCGCTACTTCCTCTCTCCGCAGGATGTCTCCCTCGGCAAGGCCCGTAGCGATGCCATTCGACAAGCCAAAGGAGAGTGGATCGCGTTTCTCGACCAGGACGACATCTGGTTGCCCGGCAAACTGGAAAAGCAGATGGCGCTCGCCGATGAGAGCGTTGGCCTTATCTATGGACGGACCATTCGGTTTTATCCCCGCGGGATGGAACGCGACTACGACCAGAAGCACGAATACAAACTCTTACCCGAAGGCAACATCTTTACCCAGCTCTTCACCAAGTCCTGCTTCATCGCCATGAGTTCCGCTGTCTTCCGGCGCTCGGCCATCGAAGCCATCGGCGGCATACCCGACAACATTCGGATCATTCCCGACTACTATCTTTATGTGGCCGTCGCCCACCAATACCAAGTGCGCGCAGTGCAGCAGGCCGTGTGCCGGTACCGCATGCACTCCGACAGCATGTCCCAAGTGGCAGCTCAGCAAATGCATCAGGAGGTGCTGTGGCTGGTCGACCACTGGGCCGCCAGCCTCGATCCGAACATCGTTACCCGCTGCCGGAAGCGCCATCAGACCGCCATCGCACTGGAGGAAATGGGAAGCCTGCGGACGCTGCGCAGCGGCGTGGTCCGGCTGTTCGCGCAAGGCTCGGTAGCATCGCAAGCATCGCGTCCCTTTACTTTTGTATTTCATCTCGTCCGGCGCAACGTCCGGCGTCCCTACTGGCGAGTGTTGGGAAGCTAAACGTCAAGTCAGAAGTTGGCGACAAAAATCGCGGGCGGTTTCCAATTGAAATTACGGAAACCGCAGCTCCTTCCACGGCGCTCGCTTCGGCCGGGATGACAAGATACATCAAGGAACGACTGACCCAAGAAAATCCGACTGCTAAACCATGTAGGATCGATTTGGCGAAACCTACTCATGCCTCTGGTCAGCGTCATCATGAATGTCCGCAACGGAGCTTCGTTCTTGCGCGAAGCCCTCGACAGCGTGCTGGCGCAGACCTTTGTGGATTGGGAACTCATCGTTTGGGACGACTGCTCCACCGACAACAGCGCGCAGATTGTCAGCCAGTATCGCGACCCGCGGATCCGGTATTTCCTGTCGCCTGAAGACACCCCGTTAGGCAAGGCCAGAGATTCCGCGATTCGCCGGGCGAGCGGCGAGTGGCTGGCCTTCCTCGATCAAGACGATGTATGGCTTCCCCGCAAACTGGAAATGCAGATGGCTCTGGCCGGGACCGGCGTCGGCATTATTTACGGACGCACGGTGATGTTTGATGCGCGGCATGGTAATCGCCGCGACTATGATTACGCTCACGAGTTTGTGGCTTTGCCGGAAGGCAACATCTTTACCCAACTGTTTGCCGATGGTTGCTTCCTCGCCATGAGCTCGGCGGTTCTGCGCCGTTCGGCGGTGGAAGATGTCGGCAGAATTCCGCCGGCCATTGAGGTCATACCTGACTACTATCTTTACGCGGCGGTGGCGCGCCACTATCAGGCACGAGCTGTGCAGGACGTCATCTGCCGCTATCGCCTGCATCCCGGCAGCATGTCACGCTCGCGCCGGCTGCGGCTTCATCAAGAGCCATTGTTGCTCATCGATCAGTGGGCGGACTGGCTCGATCCCAAGCTGGTCGCCTATCGCCGGATGACCTACTCGACGGCGCTCGCGCTGGAACAGATGCGCAGCCGAAAGACATTACGCGCCGGCATCGCACGGCTGTGGGCGCAGGGCTCGCTACTTTGGTTATTGTCGCGGCCATGGGTGCGGGTTGGGCGCGCCATGCGGAGGAAATTGCGCCGGCCTTATTGGCTGGGCACGGAGTTAGCATCCGATTCAGGCTGAGAAAACGAGGCGCACGCGGCCGCTTCAAGCTGCTTGCTGTGAACTACGCGAGCATGGGGCCGGACCACGCGGGCCGCTTGCGCGGCGGTTTCCTTCTTCGGGGCACCCGGGCCCTTAATCACCCGTTTGTCAGAGCTCAAGTAGTATCCCATGACCTTGGTGTAGTAGCGGGCCCGCACCCCCAAGCGGACCACGGCCTTGGTGAGCCGGCTCCGGCCGAAGTAGTCGTACCGTTCGCTGAAATCGATCAGCCCCTGGCATTGCTCGTGCAGTGCCCGCAGCACGTCTTGACTGGCGGTCTGGCCACCAAAATGGACCACTTCCGCACAGGGAGTGTAGAACAACTTGTAGCCTTTCTGGTGCAGAGTGTAGTTGTAGGCCAAATCAGGCATCGCCCAGCGAAAACGCTCGTCCAGCAAGCCCACGGCTTCCCAGGTGGAGCGGCGAATAACGTACGCCGAGGTGCCGATACTCTCCACCGGCTGGGCCTGCGAGTAATCGAAGTCGGTGTTGTAGTAACGGTTCATCAGCCGGCTGTTGGGAAACAGCTTGTGCCAATTGAGGGTTTGCAGGAAGAAAACCCCCAGACTGGCGAAGCTGCGAATGTGGTGCTGCACGCTGCCGTCGGGATTGAGCAACTTGGGCCCGCAGACCGCGACCTCGGGATGTTCGTCCATGAAGCGCACGAGAGGCTCGAAAGCATTCTCGATCAGCAAGGTATCGCTATCCAGCAGGCAGGCATAGCGTGCCCGCGACAAACGGATTCCCTGGTTTACGCCCCGGGCGTAAGACTCGTTGGTTGCGTTTCTGACCAGCGCCACCTCGGGAAAGTTCTCGGCCACCATGTCGGCACTGCCGTCGGGCGAGTTGCCATCCACGCAGATCACTTCAAACGTGATCCCGCTGGTGTGCCGGTAGATGGACTCCATACAGCCGCGCAACAACCCGCGGGTGTTGTAGTTGGGAATAATGACCGTAAGATCGAGAAGTGGCTTTCTCATTCCGTAATCCTTACCGATGATGGTACTACGCTGGCTGGAATGCCCAAAACCGTTCGATTGGACTCCACTGAACTAAGTACGAGCGAGTTGGCGCCTACCGTCACGTTATCGCCGACGTAGCATGGCCCCAGGACCTTACAGCCCGCTCCGAGGACAACGTTATTGCCAACCTCAGGGCGCAGTTCTCTATGAAATCCCATGTCTGTGCGCTTAGCTCCCAATCCGACTCCTTGAAACAACGTAACGTTACTACCGATTCTCCACGCGCCGATCACGCATCCGACGGGATGGGCAAAGAAGATGCCGGGACCTATCTCGCACTTGGGGGTGACCTCCAGACCGAAGAGCACCAGGTTCAGATAAGTCAGCAGCTTTGGCAAGACCGGGATACCGGTCAGCATCGCCGCCCGGCTGGTCCGGCACAACACGTTGGGCAGAAAGCGGAAATGCAGCAGCCGTCCCAGGAACCGAACCAAGTTCGGCCGGACGTCGGACTTGCCTTCCAGTTCGTATTGTCGAGCGAGATCGCTGTACAGCAATTCCTTCAGACGAGACATGTTTTAGCAGAATGCTCGGTTTAGGCCCCAGAATTCCCGCGGCGGCGTCACTGGCACGCCCGGTACAAGGCCAGCGTTTCCTGTCCGCACTTCTCCCAACTATACTGGGCCGCCACTTCCCTGCCTCGTTTGATGACCCGCTTGCGCGCGTCCTGGTCACTCATCGCCCGCACCAGTTCACGGTTGAAAGAGTCCTGGTCCGCCGGATCGAAGTAGAACGGGGCATCCTGACAGACCTCGGGGATGGACGACACCCGGCTGGCCAATACCGGACATCCCAGGGACATCGCTTCCAACGGAGGAAAGCCGAAGCCTTCATTCAACGACGGATAGACGAACAGTTTCGCTCCCGCATAAGCTTCGGCCAGCAGCTCATCGGAAATTATCGGCAGACAGGTGACACAATCGCTCATCTCCAGGCTGGCGATCAGCGCCTTTTCCTGCGCCGTCAGAGGTCCGCCTCCCAGCACCAGCAAGTCCAACGAGCGATGCAGTTTGGTTTCGTGGAATGCCTTCAGGAGGCCGGCGAAATTCTTGAACGCGGCCCTCATCCCAACATAGAGCACGTAGTCGCGCCGCAACCGCCCGCGCAGGTTGGCCGCGGCTTGGGCGCTCCGCGGAAGCGGACTGAGACCATGACGAATCACGCGGGTCTTGGCCGGATCCAGGTTGTAGAACTGCAGCAGGTCCTGGCGGCAGGACTCGGAGACGCAGATGATGGCGTCCACTCGGGGCAGCATCCACTGCCGCGCCCACAACACTTTCTTCACGTCGGGAAACAATTCCGGATAGCGTTCATGGGTACAGTCATGATGAGTGGCGACTACTCTTCGTGCCCGAACCATCGGCATTCGCAGGTAGGCCGTCGGATGATAGATGTCCATTTTGCCGAGAAACGGGACCCGCAAGTTGCTCCACGCTTCATTGACCAGATAGCGCAAGGTCCCAGGCGGCAATGACTCGCCGAAGGCCATCACCTTGGCCTTGGAAGCAGGCAGCCGGCGAAACGGATACACGGTGCCGCTGATGCCCAACAGCAATTCGGTTTGTGCATCGGGCACGCCGGCCAGATACTTCATCAACTCATAGAAGTAGCGGGAAGCGCCGCCTGCGTTCTGCAACGAAAAAACCTGGTGGTCGTAGAGAATCCGCATTCGCCTGTCCGGCAGCCTACAAAGGCTCCATTCGCGGCTCCGGAAATAAGGCGCCGGCATCAGGGGACGGCGAGCATGCGGCGGAAAGCAACCAACCGAAGGCAACGAGCAGCGCGGGCATGAGGATGGAATCCTGCACAATGGCTTTCACCAGCGATATCGAGAACGGATCGCGAAAAAACGTAAATGCCAGCCAACCCGAACACATGACGTACATCGTAGCCGACAGCGTGCTGGAAGAGCGGCTTCGGAAATAACGAAACATCATCGGCCACAGAAACAAGAACGCTCCCGAACCGATCATGCCTAAATTGAGGTCGAAAGACACGAATGAATTGAGACCACCCAAGGGGCGATAGGCATCGGGCTTCTTGAGTATGGCGAACTTGTTGGGCAGCAAGACACTGGGAACCAGATTGAGGAAGTCGCTCTCCAGTTGGTCAGGACGATTGAGCCAGGAAATTCCTTTGTAGCGCAGATGATGCACCAGGGAGAGGCTGTTCAGCATGGGCTCCTCTACCACGTTGAACAGTGCGCCGGTCAGGTCGCCCTCTTCGCGCCACATTCCGACGGCGCCGAAAAACAGTGCCAGCACGATTCCACCGGCAATCACCGGGGTCAGCTTGAACCGTTGGCGAAAGCAGCTTTGATAGATAGCGAACATCACCAGAAACGATGCCACGTAAAGCCGGCTTCCCAGCCAAAGCATCATCGCGCACCCGGCAATGAAAACAAGAAAATAGCCGCCAAGAATCCGCTTTGTCCAAGGTATTTCTGGCCGGTCAATGGTGAGAAGGATGCAGACTACTCCCAATAATATGACGCAGGTGGTGACCGCTCCTCTCGCCGCTTGAGCGGCCAAGTCCGTGGGCGTGGCGTGGCGGAACAGAGCACCGCGAAACGCAAACGCCGTGTATAGGAGCAGCAGGCATCCGGCAACCGCCGCGAAAGACAATGCCAGCCGCGGCACTTTCGGCGCTGGCGTGGCATCTGGGGGACGGAATAATCGCAGGCCTAGCGAATCCCCCAACACAAAACACAGGTAGAGAGAAATGCAAGACAACGCGTAGGGGACGATCAGCCTCTCGCGAAACAGAGAGGCCCACACTGAGGCTAGCGGAAAATCCAGTTTGGCGGCATAGATCCTGACCGCCAGCGGGGTGATCCAGTAGAAAAGAAAACCGAAGGTGAAGGTCCCAACATGATTGACCTCGACGCGCCCATGCCNNTACCAGCACGGTAAGACAACCGCGACGAGAATCAACAGATCCGGGAGGCTGAGAAGCATCGCTTAAACCTGCCAACTGCTGCCGATGAGGTCGCGGGCAGCAGCTTCCAAGTTCTTGGCGTGTAGAGCGCGAACATGCCGCAAATAAACCAAAATACTAAACAAGGCAAGATAAGCTGTTGCCATGGCCTGCCCATAAGCAGCCCCGACCGCGCCGTACCTTGTCATCAGCGCCAGGTCGAGAGCAAGAAGCAGCGCCGCAGCCGAGGCGACACCTACAAAATATTCCGTGCCGCGATGCAGGCTGGGCAGCAGGCTGAGAAACGGATTAGCGACCGACATCAGTAAGAACACTACGGCGAATATAGGACTGATGGCGCGCACCGCCGGTAACGGGCGATGCGCCAGCAGTTCCGCCAGTGGCGCTCCCATTCCATAAAACACCGCGGCTCCCAGCAATCCCAGCCCCAAGTTTGCCCACAAGCAGGTGCGGAATAGATGACGAAGTTTGTCGGCCTGATGCGTAACCTGAATTACTTCCGGCAGGAAGGTATTGAACATCGCGCCCAACACCGCCAGGCCCAGCAGATAGAGACGGCTGATCATGGCGTATTGGCCGACGGCGCCGACGCTGACGTACTTGGCCAGCAGGATCACATCCCCCGTCTGCAGGATCAGCAGAAGCAGTTGCCCACCGCCGGCCTTGATTCCCTGGGCCATGATCTCGGCCGACCCCACTCGCGCAACGGCGTGAGACGTAGGGGCATGCAGCCGTAACAACCGTCCCAGCCGCAGGCGTCCGATGGTTACTCCTACGGCATTCAACACCGGTACCAGCCAGAGATGTTCGCGCACCAGGGGTGTGCATAGAATCAGGATTACCAGGTAGACGGAAAGGCCCAGAGCTCGGGTTTTGGCTAAAGGCGCCGGGGCTCGCAACGCGACCGCGAGATAAGTAAGGTCAAGCGCTCGCGCCAGCACCATGGAGAACGATGCCAGGATCACCACGGCCAGCAAGTTCTGCCCGCGATGCCAAGCGTACAGCGCACCGCCCACTTGTAGCGGCCCACAAACGAGAAGCGCGGCCGCCAGGCGAAGGTGCTGCGCCCGGCGCGCGAACAGCATCGGATCTCCGCCGAAGTCGGAGATAAGCTTGGGACCGGTCAGGTCCAATCCCAACGCAGCCACCATCATCAGCGCCTGATAGACGCTGGTAGCAATGCTCAACTGGCCATATTGCTGGTTGGTCAGCACCCGTACCAGCCAGCCGTAAATCAGGAAGCCTAACGCGTAGTTCAACCCATCCGCCGAAAGATATCCGAAGAAACGCGCCGCCAGAGCGCGCACAGCAGGACGAGGATGGAGGGGAACCGCGGCAGCAGTCATGGGTTGCGATTCAATACGCAGAGCTTCGGCGAGGCCGCGTTCATGCATTCCAGGAAAAGAGCATGTGCCGCAGCAGCGCCATGCGGGTGCGCTCACGCGGGTCTTGTTCCTTGCGCTCAAGCGCGGCGGCGAGCAGAACGCCGAGGCACGACAGCAAAAAAACCACGATCGTCGACACTAATACGATAAGCAAGCGGCGAGGGCTGGATTTCTTTTCCGGCTCTATAGCCTTATCGACCGCCTGCACCACGACGGCGTCCTTGGCTTCGTCGATTCGCGCAGCTTCCAACTGTTTGCCCAGGAACTCGTAAACCGACTCGTGATATTTTACGTCGCGTAACTGGCGTAAGTAGTCCAGTTGGACTTTCGGCAAGCGGCGGGTGGGAACCTCGAGGTTTCCGTTACCCAGTTCGCCATTACTGCGTTCCAGCGTGGCTAACTGGGCGCGGAGACCCGCCAGTTCCTGCTCTGCCCGCTTTAAGTCAGGATTATTCTCGGTTGCGTAGGTGCGCATCGCCTGCAGCCGCACTTCCTGAACTGCAACCTGGGCCCGGGTATTGGCGACGGCCTCGATAATCGCCTTACCTTGCGCATCCGGCTGGATCAGACCGCTGTTTTCCTGCACCAACTGCAGCGCCAGTTCGGCGCGCGCCAAGTCTTCCCGTTCGGCATCCAGCTTTTGTTGATAAAAGAGCCGGCGTTGAGCGGCCTCCGTGATGGCAAGACTCTCGTTTAAGGAATGTAGGGCGGTCACGTATGCATTCGCTAAGTCCGCAGCGCGCTTGGGATCGCGGTCGGCCACCGAGATGGTGATCAAACCTTCATCTCCCGCCGAAATCGTGCTTCGGCTCGCCAACTTCTTCCGCGCGTCCTGATAAGTCTTAACTCCGTAGATTTTGCGCAGATCGAAATCATCGACCAGGCGGTCCGCAATGGAGCGGCTCTGCAGCATGACCACAAACAAGTCGGAAGGGTTCTTCATGCCCAGATCTTTGCCCGCCAGTCCACCGAGTCCGCCAAACTGGCCGAGGATCGAAGTCAACGTGGACGGGTTCTCCTCCGGGGGCAAGATGGTGGTGGTTGCGGTGTACATCTTCGGCAGTAACAACGACACGACGATCGCCAGCAGCGCAACGGCAATTGTGGCTTGGAGGATGGCCTTTTTTCCTTGCGCCAGTACTAACCAAAAGTCGATCCAATCGGGCTCCCGGCGGCCTGTGACTTCAGGCTCGATTCCGGCAACCGGGTCCTCCACGGCAACTCTATCCATTTCGGTTCGGTTTGAGCTCTCACGCATAAGGGCACTTCCATCTTGGCTTCAAATGCAAAAGCAGATCCTCGGCGGCCCAAGCCGCCTGATGATGACAAAACTCAAAGGCTTGCAACGGCATGGCCAAAACTACGCCCTTCAAGTCACCCCAGGTCAAGTTTGTCCGTAAACTCCGAAAGGCGAGCCCCGATATGGCCCTATGCTAGATTCGCCATCGCGACTCTACGGGCTCAGCACCTTGATCGCGGCTGCTGCCAATCCGAAGTTGAACAGAATCTGCGACCAGTCTTTGAAGTTTCGCAGAGCGGCGCCGGGATTCAAGTTTTCCGGAACCACTACGGCATCGCCCGGCATCAGTACCATGCTGTCGAAGCCGCCGGACCAGAAGCCGGAGGCCGCATCTTTGCTGACCACGGCTCCATTGGCGCGAACCACGAAGATCCTTCTTCGGTCCGCATTGCGAGTGGGTCCGCCGGCGTTTCGCAAGTAGGTCAGCACCGTCTTACCCGGCTGCTGCAGGAACGAGCCCTGATTGTAGACGTCGCCCACCACACTCACCACGATGGGACGGCTGGGCACATAGAAGATATCGCCATCCTCGAGCGGAATTTCCGGTATTGCCTCCACGTTCTCATCGTTGGGATGGAGATTCAGCACAATGCGTCCGTCGGCTCGTAACTGGCGCAACTTGTCGAGGCTGGCCCGCTGCGCTTCCACCGCGGCTTTGGCAGCGGCGGCTTCATCGGCGGTCTTGGCGTTTTGCGCTGACTGCGCCGCTTGGCGAGCGATGTCCCTCTCCGTCTGGGCGATCACCATGTCCAGCCGCTCCTGCTGCTGCGCCCGCGTCGATTCCCGAGTGAAGACCGAGGCATAAAGATAGGCCGAGGACGCCAACCCCCCCGTGCGAAT
>PMWW01000023.1 GCA_003165795.1 Acidobacteriaceae bacterium | reverse complement strand
TCGCCGAGAGTAACTTGCTTGTACGCGGTTCGGTTTGTAGCTTCCGCCATGTCCGTCTCCAAGGCCGGGGCACAATTAGAAAGGTGGCTTACGAGCGGTCTTATCCCTGGTAGATGCTGGAGTCAAACGGATGGAATCACTGTATGTGGCCACACGGTTTCTCTATAACCGTCGTATGGCATGAGCGTCACTCGTCGGTGAGCCTTTCGATCGCCCCAAGACCAGCCATCCAGTCGATCATTATGCGGAACGCGAGGCCCATATTGCCCACTTGAACATGATTCTGTGCTTGCTCCGCGCGCGTGAATAAACGTGCGGTCAGCGAGCGCACATGCGTCAGAGTGGCGATCTGGTCGGGTAGTTGGTGCACCGGGACATAGTGATCCTCGGCGCCTGCCATCAAGAGTACGTCCTGGGTCAGCCGGGAGGAGATGCTGGCAGTCTCATATTTCTGATAGTGCTTCATCATCTCATACGTCGTCTTAACTCCAGTGTTGTGTATCGCCAATTTCACCATCCAGTCCAGAAGCAGGCTCTTGGCCATCGCATCGGCGAAGAACTTGTCGACCGCTCCCTCGTTTCCAGTGTCGATCCAGTCAAGGAGTTCCTTTTGTGCCGGCGGAGGCAGAGGGCGAAGGAAGCACTCGATCCCGTTGGTGCAAATGTCGTATGCGATGACCCGGCGCACCCGTGGCTCGAAGGCGGCCGCGCGAATGACCAACCCGCCGCCGAGGGAGAAGCCCATCAACGTGACCGCGTCGAGGCAGAAGAAGTCCAGCACCGCCTTGACCGGCTTCTCCCACTCAGGACTCATGGTCAGGTGCGCCACTTCAAGCGCCGCTCCCTGGCCGGGACCCTCGAACAGGATCGTGTCGTAGCCGGCGTCGCGAAAGACCAGCGCTGCGGGCAACCATTCCTCAATGTAGCTGTCGAACCCGCCGAAAACGACGAGCGTCCCCTTCGGCTTCTCCGGCGTGAGGCGATAGGCTGGGAGCCAGCCGGTCTCAAAAGGAATTCTGCTATAGGCAGACGGCGCAATTTGGAGATGGTCAAGGAGCAGATCGACAAAGCGCTGGCGTGTGGGCAGCTTGCGCGGGTCGCTAAAGAGCAAGAAGAACTCGGCGAGACGCAGATAGTAGGCCCCTTTGAGCACCTCGTGCCGGGCGAGCGCCTTTTCTCCCAAGTCGAGAATGATTTTCGTGAACGTCGGATAATTACTCACGCTGGCCACCGCGTCGCGCATCTCGGTCAGCATGCTGTCGTCGCCGACCCAGCCATAGAAGCGGTTCAGTTGAAAATTGATGCTGATGTCGGGGTGCAACTCGTAATAGCCGATCGGAAACGAAAACGACCGGGAAGTGGACGGAGTTGATTTCCGTGCCGTCGTCTTGTCGATGACGGCGAGACTTGGATTCGTTTTCACTTCAGTCACGGGATTCATCGCGTTCTTCTCCTTACACTTNNTGACAACAATGAACCAACGCCAGCCGCCATAGGACGGCGAGATGCTTTAGGAATAGAGCTTATGCGGAACGCCGGGCTCGGTGACGGTCTGCAGGTTGAAGTACTCCCTGATCTTGACGATCTTGTCCTTGCGGATATCGCAGATCAGGACGATTGGCAGCTCGATCTTCGTACCCGGAGCTGGCCTGTTCTTCGAAGCTGGCCATTTGTCGGTGACCACGCCCGTATGCACATACTCCCAGCAGAGCTTCGTCCCTTCTTCATTGGTGAAGACGTTTGTGGGTTTAATGCCCGTTCCCGCCGGGTGATCTCGCCCCGCTACGGAGCGTGTCGCCAGTTGCCTGATTTCATCGAGTCCATGGAACCTTTCGCCGGTTGCCACGATCAACCACTCTCCGTTGTCTGATGCGAAGAGATTGACCATGCTCTCAACATCGTCGGAAGTCATCGCGTCCGTCATCGCCCTGACAATGCCGGTTTCGGAGGATCGATTGCCATCAAAGTCCCTAACCTTTTTAGCAGCAGTATTTGTGCTCATAATGTCCTCCAGTGATGGTTCATATCTGTTAAGGAGTCCCTTATCAGCTATAGGAAACCCATTCCGATAGATTCATTGAGTTATAAGTAACCTATGCTTGGAGGCGAAATACTTCGGCCCGACTCAAAGGAAACTTCCCCGCGGTATCCGGCCAGCGCGTGGTCAGGTGGTTTCCATTGTGGAGTCGGCACAGGAACAATTCAAGCCCTGACGGCGGTGAAGCGTCTGTCCAAAAGCGCTCACATTTGTGGGAAATCGGTGCGAACCCGAATCGGCCGCTCGTCGCAGCCTGTAATCTTCAGAACTATTTTGTCCGAAATCTTCAGAGATAAATTGCACCATCATTTCCCTATGTCAGTGCAACGGGAAAAACGACTCCGACATTTACTAATGAAAATTAACAATTTTTGTGGTTTTCTGGTTGGACGGATTAGGACCCATAAAAGAGGTTATGGGCCGTAATCTGCTCTTTGGGCTTGACCTTGGTGCGGAATTGATCTAGGGTGACTGCCCCACTCACCACCAGGTAAGACCAATGGTACAAAAGCGCGCCCATGTCTTCCTCCCGGAAGCACTCTTAGCCGACATCGATCAATTCGTCGGCAAAGGAAAACGGAGTTCCTACATCGCCGAAATTGTCGAACGCGAAATGCGGCGGCAACAGTTGCTTCTTGCCCTTAAGGAAGCAAAAGGCTGCTGGAAAGACGAGAATCATCCCGAACTCAAGAACGGCTCGGCTGCATGGGTTGCATCGCTTCGCGCCGAAAGTGAGTCCCGCCTTCCGCCGGACGCGTGATGACGCGCTTCCTGCTCGACACTACCTTCATCGTCGACGTATTGAATGACCGGCGCGAACGTGCGGCGCTTCTGGAAAGCCTCGTGGAGCAACGGCATTTTCTCGCTTGTTGCGCTGTTAATGTCGCTGAAGTCTATGCCGGGATGCACGCCTCTGAGACGCGGCAGACGGAGCAATTGCTGCGCAAGCTCGACTACGTCCCCATCCGCTGGCAGGCGGCGCGCCTTGCCGGTGAAATCAAGCAGGAATGGAAAAGCAAAGGAAAGACTTTCACGTTGATGGACACCACGATCGCCGCCGTCTGTATCACGGAAAGCCTGACCCTTGTCACAGATAACCGGAAGCACTTTCCCATGCCGGAACTCACCCTTTATCCACTGCCGTAGAGGAAACTCGATGACAGGTGAGCTGATACCCTCCCCGCTCCTGCCCGCCCGGCCTGGGACGTTTCCCGTCCCTGCTATTATTGCCGGCGCCGGAGAAAAGACCAGCGAGCATTTCCTGGAATTTTTCGCGGCCACCATCCGCAACAAAAACACGCGAGCGGCATACATGCAGGCAGTGGCGCAGTTCTGCCGCTGGTGCGAGGGGCACGAGCTGCAGCTGCATACGATTCGCCCGCTGCACGTCTCCGCGTACATCGAAAGCATGTCGCTCACCGCTCCTTCTGTGAAGCAGCACCTCGCGGCGCT
>PMWW01000016.1 GCA_003165795.1 Acidobacteriaceae bacterium | reverse complement strand
AAACATAGTTGCTGCCGCCGGCTAAAGCCGGCTGGGAATCAACAAAAAAGAACTTAGACGCTGGCCTGAAGGCCAGCTCTACCCGAGCTTTGACCTCCAACGAGTTTTTCAGCAGCCTGGGAAGTCGGTTCGGGATGGCAAGAATAAGGGACTTGCTACGGCGTAGCTAACGGTGCGCCCCTTCAAGACATGTCGAATCCGACTTTTTCAGGGGCCGGCTAAAGCCGGTCTTAACTTGCGAGGTGCGCTATGACGCGGCGCTGAAGCACCGCTCTACCCGGGCTCGCCAGGGCGCTGCTCTATGCGGGCTCGCCAAAGCGGCGCCTACGCGAGTTGAGTGAAGCGCGTGACAGTTTGCCGTTATCGCACGCCACAGCGATGGTGCCGATTACTGCACGGTTTGGCAGTAGAAGGCGTCGCCGGTCATCTTGTCGGTGGCGGCAACGTTGAAGTTAATGGAGATGGTGTCGGCGTTGGCCAGGTTTTCGTTCCAGGTCACCGTCTGCGGACTCTCGGTAGTTCCTCCAAAGAACGAGAAAGGAAGAGTTACCACCTGGGAGCTCAGTGAGGATGGAGTGAGAATTTCAATGTCGGCCATGACCTCGTAAGTGCTGCCGGTAAACGTAGTGGGATAGCTTTGCGAACTGCTTCCCAAAGTCCACTGCATGGTAACCGCAGCGCTTCCGGTGTGGTGCATACGGGCGTAGCAATGCACTCCGGTCCCGACCGTGAGCGAGCCGGCCGGGATGCTCTTGCTGTAGATGGCCAGCATCGATCCGGTGCCGGTAATGGTCGAAGTCGATCCCGCCATAGTTCCGGAAACCAGGTGCGCACCCTGCGAGGGGATGGCCGGTTGGCTGGTCACCTGCGACCAGGGGACGGTGACCCCGGAAGCGACCGCGCCGGTCCCCAGACTGCCGGGGTCAAGGCTGGTGAGCAGCGACCCGTTCAACGCGGGCAGGTATCCGCTGCTATTGAGCTGTGGGATGTTGTTGGCGCCTAGTCCTACATTGTAGGATGTGCCCCATCCGGTTCCGGTGCTATTGGCGACCCCGGCAGCGGGATAGACCATGCTTCCGCCGGATCCGCAGCCGTTGCAGGTGGTGACGTTGAGCGTGCCCACGGTTGCGGTGGTGGTATTTACGTCGGTGGAGTAGACCTCGTCCCAGCGAAAACCAGGATCGCCGATCCAACGGGTACTGGTGTCGCCATTGACCTTGGTGGGGATGAACTCCCACTGCTGAGTGTTGGGAATGCCGCCGGGAAAGGCGTAGGTCATCTTGGCGAAGAGGTCGGGCGATTGGCCGTAAGTGGTGCGGTTGGGCATGCGGAAGCCGATGCCACCGGTGCTGATGCTGGTGGAGGTACCGCTGGCGGCGAGCAGGGTTTCGTTGGAGCTGGTGGTGCCGAAGATTTCGGTGAGGATGCCGTTGCCGCTGTGGGGCGATTGGGCGAAGGTATTGAGGTCGAGGGTGAAGGCCTGTCCGGAAAAGAAGGCGCCGGTGGGGCCGTAGTAGAACGGGACCTTGTTCATGTTGGCGGCGGCGGTGGTGCGATTGTTCACGGTGTCGTTGACGGCGTTGACATAGTTCTGCACGTAGAAATTGCTGACGCTGATGAAGGGCGTGGTGCCGGGCGTACCGTTCACATATTTGATGACATCGTTGACGCCGGTGCGGCCGAAGGTGTAGCCGCCGACGATGACGAGGCCGGGCTGAGCGCCGTTCTGGCCGGTCTGATCGATGGTGACGAGCGGGTCCTGGCCGCTGATTTCTTCCTCAGTTTTGAATCCGAGAATGGTCAGGGTGCCGGACTGGCCGCCGTTGAGGCGCACGATGGAAGTGGTGTTGGAGTCGCCACTGAGGCCGTGAACGACGGCGACGCCGCTGAGATTGTTGAAATTGAATCCGTAGCGGCCGGCGCTGTTGGTGGTGATGTTGGCGATGTCTGACGGTGTGGCACTAGCGCCGGTAAACAGGATGTTATCGAGATAGCAGGCGCTGACTTCAATGGTGCGGAGAAAAGCGGTCTCGCCCATGTTTTCGATGTTGAAGCAGTTGCCGGCGGTTTGATTGGCGCCGTTACCGATGACGCGCAGATTTTCGAAGCCTCCCCAATGCCACCACTGGGCGGCGGAGCCGATGCCGGTGCCGACGGTGGAAGTGGCGATGAGGTCGGCATTCAATCCGTTGGCGGCGGTGACGATGGTGCCGTGATTGGTGGAGGTGCTGGCCCCGATAAGACGCGCGCCGGGGATGGCGACGATACCGGCAGTGACGTTATTGTTGCCGTTGTTGTAGGTCACGGTGCCGTTGATGGTGTAGGTGGTGGGGGCAAGTTTGAGCGTAACCGAGTCGTAGAGAATGAAGCCGGGGCCGGTGTAGGGCGAGGTGCGATCGTCAACCACGGCGCCCAGGACGGCGCCATTGTTGTAGGCGGCGTTGATGGCAGCCTGGATGCCGGCGTACTTGCTGACGTAATACTCGACGCCGGGAACGTCGCGGGCGGTGAGGTCGCCGGCGAAACTGGCGTTACCGGTAGAGGGGTCTGACATTGTGGTAAAGACGGTATAGACGCCAGTACCGTTGTAGGCCCTCTCGTTGGCAGAGGCGATGGGGCCGGTTCCGGAAAAGACGTAGACATCCGCCGAGGACCAGGCAGAGCGGTTGCCGCTGGTGTAGGCGGGAACGGCGCCGCCGCGAATGGCGACGGCAGCGACGCTGGTGGAGTCGGTCACATTGTCTTTGGCGGTGAGGTTGGCAGCGGTAGGGGCGGCGAAGCGGAAGCAGGCCTTGTCATAGTCATTGGCAGGCGGCCCGGTGACGGCGAAGGGATTGGTGCAGTAGTTGTTGGTGAGGTAGGCGGGAGTCTGGAAATCGGCGGCGTAGGAGCCGGGAGAATCCCACTGATTGCCGTTGACGGTGAGGCCGGCGCCGGCATTGGTCACCTGCAACGAAGCAGTGCAGGAACCACCGCAGGTGAGTTGGCCGCTGGAGAACTTGTTGTTGCTGATGTTGAGCCCAACAATGCCGCTGCTGTTGAGCAGAATGTCGGAATCGCGGACGATGCCGAAGGTGTTGGCGGAGATGTTGGAGCGCACCAGCGGGGTGGAGACGTAGATGTGGTTCTCGGTGGGATTCCAGAAGCCGGCGGAGGCGGCGAAGTTGTTGCCGTTAATGTTGAGGCGGTAGGTGGTGTAGGACTCGGGGCTGGCAACATAAATACTGAACTGCTTGGCGTAGAGAATGTTGTTGTGATGGATTTGGACGCCGCTGGCGCCATCGATCTGGATGGCGGACCACTTGTTGGCGAAGAAGTGATTGTCGGAGATGAGGACGGAGTGGGAGGGATTGTTGCCGTAGTCCTCGCCATCGCCTTTGACCACGACGCCGTTGAAGGTACTGGAGTCGAAGGTGTTGCCGATGACACTACCGATGTTGCCCTGAACATAGACTCCAATTCCGCACTCAAACCAATTGTTTTTGACTTCAAAGCCGGAGTAGGTGAGCGGGTTGATGCAAACCTGACTGCCATTTTCGGGCGTGCCCCACAGGATTCCCTCGACATCGATGTTCTGGGTACCGGAATCGAGAGTGCAGGTGTTGGTTCCAGCACTGGCGTTGGAGCCCATGCACAAGGCGTTGAGACTGTTGGTGGGGCTGAAGAGGAGGACCTGAGTAGCGGCCTGGCCAGCGCCGATCAAGTTGTCGTTGTTGCGGGTATAGATGGTGCCGCTGATGAAGTAAGTCCCGCGGGGAAGCAGGACGGTGCGTCCGGGCTGGGGAGAGAACACCTGGTTAGGAGTGGTGGTGCTGGTGCAATTCATGGCCGCGCACCAGGCGGCGGTGTTGTCGGTGCCATACCAGAGCGGCCCGTTGGACACGGTGGTGGAGGCGGCGTCTTGCAAGGTGACCTGAGTGGCTGACTGATAGCTGGCGATGGTGGTGTTCAAGAAGGCACTGGACGCCCCGGCAGTGGGGAAGAATGCGGCTTTGCCAACGTCGGCGGAGGTGAAGGAGGAGGCCGAGCAGGTGACAACATTCTGTCCGGAGGTAATGTTGCAGCCGGGTTGGAGAAGGCCGTCGCCCTTGAGGCCGTAGTCGCGCAGATCCATGACGGGGAAGTTGGCGGTGCGCAAATCCTGCGCGGTGTTGACGGTGGCGTTTACGGTGTTGGGCGTGACATTGCCGATGGGAGGGGGCGCGCCCAGATTGCCGCCGCCGCCGTTGGCGTCAACATAAGCTTTGTTGGCGGCGTCGGTGGGATTTTGCGGGGTGGGAACGGAGGGAGGATTGGAGAAGGTCTTGACGCCGGCGGCGGTCTGGCTGGCGGTGAGGTTCATGTAGTTAGCGTCGGCGTAGGCGCGAGTGAGGAACTGGGCCGCTTGATTGGCGGGAACCAGAAGGCTGCGAATGGCCCCGATGGTGGTGGTTAGAGTAGCGGGAACGACCCAATATTCGGAACTGGTGGACCCGTCGTCAAGCTTGTAGGTGACGCGAT
Organism: Acidobacteriaceae bacterium; assembly: GCA_003165795.1. Lineage (GTDB taxonomy): Bacteria > Acidobacteriota > Terriglobia > Terriglobales > Acidobacteriaceae > Bog-257. Next base: position 4,764 of record PMWW01000016.1, on the reverse strand, counting down.
AGTAAGTGCCGGCGGGAGTTGCGCCGCTGTTGGGAGCGAGGCTGGCGTTGAACTGGCCCTCGGGTCCTAACTGGACGGTGAGGTTGCCGGGGGCGACGGGCTGTCCGGCAGCGGTGGTGAAGGCCGGCCACAGGATGACGACGTCGCCTTGGGCGGGGGTGCCGTCGGCGCGGTAGACGGTGTCGATGATCTGACAGAGAGTAAGGCCGGAACCATCGAAGGCATTGAGGGGCGCGGGCGGAGTGAGGGCGGCCAGGGTGTAGCGGCGCTGGACCGACCAGGCGGAGAAATGCGGGGACGAGATTAGCGGCAGCGGGGCGATAGTTGCCAAGGGCGAAGCGGCCGGAGATGGAAGCCCCGCAGCACGCGCAAGAAGGGAGCGTTGCGGGGATCGGGAAACCGCTTCGCCAGCAACGACGGTACGCGGCAGTAAGATGGCGAAGACAAGCGAGATGAGGACAGAAAAGAACCGCCCGGCAAGGCGGCTGGTATGCGGCATAACGTATGCCTCTCTGCTGCCGGCGAAACCGGCGAAATAGGAAATGGATGGTTGTCCCACAGAGTGGGAATAAACGACACGCAAATGGGCGAAAAGCAACAGCAGGCCGTCGCTCCGCTCGGACTAAAGTCCACGGTCGGGACAACAATTCGTGCTATGTCTAAGTCCGCGGTTGGGAGGACAAATCATGCTATGTCAGGCTCCTGCCTAGGGCGAATTCCTGGAGCCACCCTCAGTTAGGGGCGAAAGCCCGGTTTCTGTTAACCCGACCTTAGACGGTGGCCGGAAGGCCAGGTCTAGCAGAATCGTTGTAGTCCCGAATTGTTGTAGGCCCCGAGCCGCTAGCGGCGTTCCGGCTCGGCGGCCCGATAGCTGCGGACAAAGTCTTCCACGCTATCGACGTAGACATCGGCGAAATCGACGACGCCGCGGCGCGTCTGGATCATGTCCATGGCATCGTCGAGGGCGAACCCCATGGCCCGGAGCAGCGCCAGGGCCATCATGGGCGCGCGATGGACGCCGGCGGCGCAATGAATGAAAATTCGGGACTCGGCGTCATCCAAAGCGGCGAGGGCGAAGTCGACGCCGCGCTGAAATAAGCGCAGGGATTTGGGCTGAAAGTCATCGTCGGTGGGATTCCACAGGACGTGGACACCGTAAGGCGCGGCCAGGCGAGTGTCGTCGAACTCAACCTGCATGTCGATGATGTGGGTGATGCCGGCGCGAACCACCTCGATCATCTTGTCGTCGTTCCAGATGCCGCCGCCCACCGCGATGCGGTCGGTCACCCATGAGATGTCCATGCTAAGAGTGCTCCTGGTCCCGGGCGGCGAAAAGCGACGATGCGCCGGGAACTCCGCGGTGTGCGCCGTCGTCCGCAGAACTATTCTACAAGCGGCGAGAGAATTTCAGGCTGCCATATCGGGTTCAGGTTCGTCGCCGGCGGGATCGATACCGAGGCTCTTGAAGAAGGCATCGACGGGGTTGAGAGGAGCGGCGGAGGCCAGGGACGATTCGGGGGAAGGCGCGGGGAGAGCAAGGCCAGGCGCGCCCTCTTCGGGCGAAGGCAAGTTGTAGACCCCGGCAAAGTCGAAGAGAGCTTTGGCGGCATTGTAATTGCCGCACAAGGCGAGATTGATGATGGCCTGATTGATCTCCTGGACGGCCGCCCAGATCTCGCGTTTGATACGCTCGACCGTCAGTTGACGCGACTTGAGAGTGGAGAAGAGCGGAGTCTTGGGAGGCTTCTTGGCGCCGTTTGAAGTGGCCGACTGGGCAGCGGCATTTTTTCTGGCGGCGACAATTTTCTTGTAGGCTGCGCTGTCAGGTCCCGGCATGGGCGCCTGCTTTTTGCCGGACGGGATGGCGCTCTTGGAGAATGGCATATAGGTTTTTCCTCGAACGGAGAGATGAATGACAAATGCTTTGGCTAGCGGCTTCGGGCCGGCGGCCCATGCGGTTGCGAGTCGAACCGTGTGGTTAATCGAATCGCAGAACGATGGACCGCAGGACTGAAGTTCTGCACCCTGATATCCCCGGGACGACGCTCAACTTTGCCCCGGAACAGGAAACCCAGCCGAGGCTGGGCAGGATGAAAGATTGGAAATAGGACGGCGCTGGGTGGCCCCAAAAAAGAAAAAGCCCAGCGCTTTGCTGGGGAGTTTGGGGACGGGCGGAACTGGATGCTTTCCCGTTCTTAAACTCTAATTTCAATATAGCACATTGAATGGGGTTTTGTTCAGCATTTCGGCACTTTTTATTCAGTCTATTTTCATCACCTTATGGCTAACTGTTGCATTTTTAAGTATTGACATGTAAAAGATACTCTACAAAGTTAGAGCGTAGTCGTACGACGCTCTAATAATGGGCCAAATTGGGAATTACTGAATCAGGCAGGCGGCGCGGTCTCTGATTGAAGTTCGGCGGCCCGACGGGGAGGCGCGAAAGGGAGCCAGGTGGGGCGGAAACCTGACGGGGAAGCGCTCTAGGCGCGTGCCGTCCCCGAAGGAGTTTGAGGCGTAACGACGCGGTTGGTATTTCTTTTCCCGCTTGGCTGCGGGACAAAGAGACTGGGTCGCAACCCGTGTCGCCGCTCTGCGGCTCGGACTAATTCCCGAGTGACCGGGGCCTTACGGCCCCGGCTAACAGCATCCCGCCGCGTTGCGGCTGATGGAGCTACTTTCGCGCGATTTTGTTCCACCGGAAAATTGCGGTTACGGTTGCGACACTGTCGCTAGCAGGCTGATCCCTTACCGACTAAAGCCGGTGAGGGATGACAAGAATAAGGGACTTGCTACGGCGTAGCTAAAGCTACGCCCCTTCAAAACTCCCCGAATACGACTTTTGCAGCCGCCTGCTAGTCTTTCCGGGGTAGCAGGCGATCGACGGAGTGTATCTTTCCCACGGCGAGAGTGACGTGATTGCGATCGGGCTGGGGACAGGGGACACCACCGGAGGCAAGTACGAGAGGCCCGGCGATGCGCATGGCGCCGGGAGAAAAGTAATAGTCGTAATGCTGGTGGTTGTGCTCTTGATCGGTAAAAACGAGGGCGTCGTTGGGGCCACGATTCTTGACAAATATTCTGGAATAGTCGTTCTGCAATTTGACGGCTTTTCCTCGGACGCCAGGTTCGGAAAAGGCGAAATGGACTTTGTACCAACTCTCCATGGCTGGGGCGATTATAACGGTGCAGCCGTCGGTTGGACGATCAACCAGCAGCTACCGGCGGCACGTCCGCGAAAGTTTCGTTAGGACGTCTGGCGAAGTGTGAGTTAGCGGTCTAACAGGTTGCTGAAAACCTGGATCTCTGGCCGACTAAAGAGGCTGCGAAAAGTCCTCAAAGCAGATTCCTCGCGGGCTGAAGCCCGCTCGGAATGACAAAAATAAAGGCCTTAGGACGGCGCACCTAAAGGTGCGCCCTTTCAAAACTCGGCGCTACGGCGTAGCTAAAGCTACGCCCCTTCAAAACTCCACGAACCCGAACTCCGCGAACCCGACTTTTTCAGCAGCCCGCTAAGGTTTAGACTACTGGGTGCGCGTTGCTATCGATATCCGCCGCATTACCGAGTTCGGCGTGGGGACCTACACGCGCAACGCTATCCGTACGCTGGCGCGTCTGGACCAGGAGAACGAATATTTTCTGATCGGCATTCCCGGCAAGCTGGGGGACATTGAACCGCTGCCGCCGAATTTCATCACCGTTCCTGCACAACCGAACGAATTGTCGGTTGCCAGTTACCTGGAACTGCACCGTATTCTGAAGCAGAACCGCTGTGATCTGCTGCATGTGCCGCACCTGTTCTGGAAGCCGCAGGGCATTCCGTGCCCGTACGTGGTCACGGTACACGATCTGCTGGACCACCTGTATCGCATCAACAGCCATTCCAATTTGAAGCGCAGTCTGCACTTCCAATTCACCAAACGCGTGCTGCAGCGGGCGGCGCGCATCTTCGCGGTCTCCAAGTTTTCTAAGAGCGATACCGAACGTATTTTCCAGGTGCCGGCGGAAAAGATTGAGGTCATCTATAACGCCATCGACGACAGTTTCCGTCTCGGCCATAGCAGCGATGCCGAGCGCCAATTCATCGCCGAGCGCTATCAGGTGAATGGTCCGTTCTTGCTGTACGCCGGCCGCATCAGTCCGCACAAGAATGTGGTGCGCATCATCGAGGCCTTCTCGGCGCTGAAAAGCGAGCTGAGCAAGGAAGACCGCTTCGAAGACCTGAAGCTGATCATCATTGGCGATGAAGTTTCTAAGCATCCCGATCTGCGGCGCGCGGCGGTGAAGGGCGGGGTGCAGAACGATGTTCGCTTCCTGGGCTTCGTTCCCATCGACGTTCTGCGCATTTTCTACGACCAGGCGAAGATCTTCGTCTTCCCATCGTTGTACGAAGGCTTCGGGCTGCCGCCGCTGGAGGCCATGGCCCATGCCACGCCGGTGGTGACGAGCAACACGTCGTCCATCCCCGAGGTTGTGGGCAATGCCGCCATCATGGTAAATCCGGAGAATGTTTTTGAGATCATGCGGGCGCTGCATCGCGTGCTGGTGGACCAACCGTTGCGCGACAAGTTGAAGGCCCGCGGTTTGGAGCAGGCGGGAAAATTCTCTTGGGATGCCGGCGTTCGGCGCATGTTGGAGGTCTATCGCGAGGTGGCGAAGAAAAATTAGGGAAGGTCTGATTAAGCCAGGTGGGAGTGCCTCAGGGCCAAAGCCCAGGCTTTCAGACGGGCATTTACGGACGGCCTGAAGGCCGTCCCCTTCACC
>PMWW01000036.1 GCA_003165795.1 Acidobacteriaceae bacterium | reverse complement strand
GGGTGAAAGGGTCACTAATCGCGGAGATTCTTGTGCGACGGGAGAGATGGTCGCCCTGAGTTTGCGGACCTGCACGGTATCTTGCGAAGACTCGGACGGCCACCAGCACTCCCTTGAAGTTACGGCAGAAACGCTTTACGAAGCCGTTGCACAGGCCCTTGCGGCATTCAAAAGCCATGAATGGGTGGGCCAGATCGGGCGAGGGGACACGATCACGGTTCACGTCCCGCAGCCAGCAGTTGAGCATCGCGTCCGCATTTTGGAGTTTGAGAAGTGGCTCGACACAAACGGCAAGTCGCCGGCGGAAATGATATTCAAGTCGAGGCTTCGCTCGATACTGGGTCGCCCATAACCGAGTTCAGATTCCTGCTGTCAAAAGTTGAAAAGCTCTGCCACGCGGACCTTTAACGCCCTCGCGAACCGTTCCAAGGTCTCGAATGATGGAGAGTTGATGCCTCTTTCCGCCAGGCTGAGGAAATCTACCGAGACACTAGCCGATTCAGCGAATTGCTCCTGGGTCATGTCGTAGAGTCCATAGCGGCTCCCATCACAGCAATCGTCGAGTTCATCACCCTTCACCTTGAGAATGTCGTCTTCCTTGTCAGGGTCGTGGATTCGGGAGGGGATGGCGCGCACCAACTTTGGGCAGGCGTCGCCGCAGATTACCAACTCGCCAGAGCGCAGCATGCGATACAGGTGCTGCCAGCCGCCCTGGCGGTCGTTGTTCGCGGCGATGAAGCCCATGCCGTACGGCGCCATGACCGCGTTCATCTGGTCCGCGCGGGTAAGCGCAATGTCCATGTCGCCCTTGATTCCAGTCTTTGCCCAGGCGTCCGGAGAGAGAGCCCACATCTGAAACGCCTTTGGTTTTTCTGGTACCACCCAGTTCCCTGGCCCGCGTTCCTCGAGAAACCAGCGCTGCAATAAGAGTTGCGCCAAATCATCGGCTAGGATCCCGGCGCGTACCACCTCATCGAGCACGTAAATACGTCCATTGGGGAAGTATGCCCGGCGTCAGTGCGTTGGGATCAAATAGATGTTTCGCACCGTCAATCGCCTCGTGTGACGCGCCGGAGACAGCTAGTTGCCNNGAATGTCCTGCTCCAAGTTCTCCGTTGTCCCCAGCCAACGCTCCTTGCCACAGGCTTCCGTCCACAAATCGTCGGATAGAACCGAGTCCCAGGTGGGCACGTGGACTCCGTTGGTCACGTGGCCGACGATTGCGGAAGGCGGGATCGGCCAGCACGCGCTCGAGTTGGTCCCGCGAGACCGTCTGCAGGACTACCCAGGGATTCTGAGTGAGGTCCCACAGTACTGGATCGAGCGTGCGCCACAGTCCGTCGGTGGCATGATTCCACGACCAATGCACATCCAAGGCGAGTTCCGCCAGGGAATCGAACCCCTCGATCTCCGTGGGTAGAAGGTTGTAGATCGGGTGGCTGACGCGGGTTTGGTCGCTCATGATTTCTCCCTCGGATCCGACGCCGCCATTGCATCGCTGACAATCGTCTGGGCTTCCTCCAGGATACGGATTGTGTTTTCCCAGGTTGCGATTTGCCTGTCATGTGGTTCTCCTGGTCCAACTGGCCGCGAATTCTACCCTGCCGCACCTTCGGCGGTTCGTCGACTCGGTACGTACACCAATAAGCAAGGGCACTCGATTCAGGTACCCATACAACTCGCGGGAAACCTAAGCGGCTACCGCTTCGCCTGAGTGCATTCCCAATTCGGCGGGATGTGTAGACTCGATGATGTCCTTCGCATTGGCCACTTCTGCAGCCGTCCCGTGGACTATCAACAGGAATTGGTCCGTCTGCAGCGCTTTCTCGTATTTCACAATGCTGTCCTTAGGAATTCCGATGCTGTAGAGGCCAGCTCCAAGAGCACTTAACCCTCCGACCACCACCGCACCTTCCAACGCTGCCACGATCCACGCCACTAGCGGTCCAGCCACTAAGATTGGGCCGAGACCCGGAATCATAAAAAGAGCAGAACCGAATAGAAGCCCCCAAAAGCCTCCCCAGAATGCACCCATCTTGCCCCAATACTTCATGCGGTCGCCGGTATTGTAGTAACCCACCACCTGCTCATCGGTGTGGTAGCCCTTGCCGACGATCGATAACTTGTGCATGTCGACTCCGCCACGCTGAAGCTCTTTTACCGCTTGATCCGCTTCCGCATGCGTGTGATATGTTGCGACAACTGAACTTACTTTGGACATTTCTTCGTCTCCTCGGCGACTTGCCGTCGTTTCTCGGAACATCAAACTAAGATCCGACCCCGACTATGACGGAACACGAACCGCCAGACTGTTCCCTATTGCACAATGTCGATGGATAGTGCGCCCGTGTTCCTTACGGCTCACCGTGACAAATTTCCTCGATATCTGCATGAGTTACTTCGGGCTGGCTCAATTAAGATGAGAAACCTTTCGCCTGGCGAAGGCGGGATGAGGACCCGCGTGTGCGCCAATGTTGCCCTTCTGCCGGAAGCCCGGCAGTGAGCCATTCTGCACAGTATTTCGGAAGGGAATAAGCGAACCTATCGATGACTCAATAGCGCAGTTTATCCGGAAACCAGCACGGTACATCTGTGGCGGCGGACAGACTTGCGGCCGCTGCGGTGAAGTTCGGCACCAGCAGCGCACAGAGAATTTGTGCCACCCCCAGATGAAGGCAGAACGAGAAGCGGTGGCAACATCCCGAAACAAGGCAATGCTGCAGACATTGCCCTGGCGAGCTGACGAATCCAGTGCTGCAGACTAAATTGATGGAGGCCGATATGGCAAAAACGGCAGTTGGTTTGTTTGAGAATCCGGACTTGGTCGACGAGGTTGTTCGCGATCTCGAGGCCAGCGGTTTCCCGCGGAACGACGTCCGTATTTTAGGCGAGCCACGGGAGATGGCAGGCAGCGGAGTTATGGATATTCCACATACTGATTTTGAAGTGGACTTGATCCGGGAGCTGAAAACGATCGGCGCCACCGAAGCGGATGCAGAAGCTTACGTCCAGGGAGTACGCCGTGGAGGAGTCATGGTTTTCGCAACGGATTCGGGCGAGAAGACGGACGCGGCTGCTGAGATTATGAACCGTCATCATGCCGTAGAGATCGAAGAACTCAGCGGCTCGGAACCACACCTCCCTAGAACGGACGGCAATGACATGGCTCCCAGTCGTCAGCGCTCTGTCATGGCTGGCAGGATCCGATCGTCCGGCGGTGGTGCTCGCCTGTTCGTCTGGTAGGCCTTCCACAGAAGAGCCGGATGTGCTGGGGTCGCGACCAGACTTGCAATAAACCGTGCGCGGTTACGAGCTTCGGGAGGTGACCACCGGGTTTTGCGAATATAGAGTGCGAGGAGATAATCCTGTCGGTGTGGCAATGGCGTGAGCAACGCTGAAGCGACGATGAATCTATAGGTTGCTGGGCTTCGTCCCGAGGATGATTGTTGAAGACCGGCTTGTTTATCGAGGCGGTGATGCCGCAGACACTCATTATCCAAATCATTCGTAGCAATTGTCGGTGCCAACCGGTCCCGGACATGGAGGGGCGGCTCTGGTGGGCAACGTCTACCTCGAGGGCACCTGGAGTGAGATTTATCCAAATGTCACCCAGGACGAAGCCGGAATGAAGGAGCTCTTCAGGCAGTTCTCCTTTCCCGGCGGGATTTCCAGCCACGTTGCGCCGACAACGCCCGGGTCGATTCACGAAGGCGGCGAGCTGGGTTACTCCCTCAGCCATGCCTTTGGGGCGGCGTTCGACAACCCCGACCTCATCGTCGCCTGCATCATCGGCGATGGTGAAGCGGAAACGGCTTCTTTGGCGACCTCATGGCAGTCCAACAAGTTTCTCGACCCGATTACCGACGGAGCCGTGCTGCCGATCCTGCACCTCGATGGAGCGCAATTTGCTCTTCGTCCACTCATGGAAGAGCCCGGCATTGAGTGAATCCTAAGTTTCGAAGCGGGGATTCGACTCTTTTCCCGGTATCACACGGCTATTCGTAAATTGTTCCTGTCGGGAAACTTGCCTACATTGTGCAATAACTGGCGTCCGTAGTTATCCGTCAAAGCCGCGACGGGATATCTGGAATTCAGGTGGCACACTTCCATCGACTGTAGCACTGACCTTATGTCGCGCTTCTTGCCATTGATGGTTCAATTGTTTTGCATCCGTTCAGGGCGACCGGCGAGGAAGGTGCGACTCCGTTGCACCCGGCTGGGTTTGGTTCCACCATCCGCCGCCCAGCGCCTGCAGCAACGTTGCCGAATCGGAATAGCGGCTCGCCACCGAGATGCTGCGGTCAAGCGTAGTCTGTAGCTGCTTGTCAAGGGCGGAGTAAAGCCAGGCCAGTGGGGCGGAGTAAAAGTAGACCGGTACAGTATGTAGAAGACCGGGGATTGTTGGGGGAAGACGTCCTCCTCCCCGAGGCGTGTTCGCCGCAGTAGGGGCGGCGGGAGTTGAGGCGCCGGTTGGCGGATCAGGAGTTAGGCTGTGAGCCTGCTTGCGAGCGTTAGGAGAAAATTCCTGCGCCCAGCTCACGATGAATTCTTCCGCGTCGTCATCCAGATCCTTTTCAATGAACGGAGAAGGATCCATCGAATTGAAGAGCTGGTTCGTATCCCGTAGTTTTAGGCTTATGGTGTGGGGGCGCCCGCTGTCACGCCCTGCGCAGATTGAGATCCTGGGCGCATGTATGATGCTGACGTACCTTCAAGCACGAGCTCGAGAACTACAGTCAGTCGCACTTTCGCGTAAAACCGACTATCGTCTGCGATGTCAATGTCCAATCATTTCTCCGGCTCAGCGTTTAGAAGCCGGAAATGGCGTCGACCCTGTCGCTGCGCGGCCAGTCCTGATATCGCTCATGACGGGTCCGTATTTCTTGGTTCAGGCAGAGGGGGATCAGTCCTGCGATTGGCCTGATCGTGCAATCGGCCGAGAGTGCTTTCGATTAGTCTGGCTAACTTATGTGCGGCGCCATCGACTGCTTGATCCACAGTTGTGGCTTGGTGAGTCACAGCGACCGGCTGCCGTCCTTCGAGACGAGCTTCCATCACGCAGCGTTTCTCGTTCTCGCCGCCCTTATTGCTGTTCTCGTCGCTCAGGTGAACCTCCACTCGCGTGATATGGTCGCTGATGTGATTCAGGGCATTCTCAACGAGGCCACTGACATGAGAGGCCAGAGCCTCGTGTCCCGCGATGTTGTGGTCGGTGTTTATCTGTATCTGCACGGTATGCTCCTGCTTTCATTGGCCTTTTGACTCAACATCATTTTTCGTCCCCAGAACCTCTCGGGAATTCGGGGACGTTCGAGAAGGGGGACGGGGTACCTGTTGATTTCCCTAACCTATAGGTCCGCCTGGCCATCGCCGTCCCTCCCATACAGCGCAGAGGATGCGGGCAATTATGGAAAACCTGACGTTTATATCCCTGTCTTTGTGTGGTCGAGATAGACGCGGAAGTCGGGCCAGGAAACCGACTGCACCCAGCCAGTGGGCACGAGCACCGATCGATTCTGGAGCCAGTCTCCGCCTTTCACATCGAGGTAGCCTAGGTGCCAGCTTGCCTCATCCATGACAAAGCCCTCAAGGGTTCCGAAGTCGCGATCTGTAGCCCACACGTGGTAACCCAGCATGTGGGAACTGCAGCGTAGATGGAGGTCCTCGGCGGTATGTACCGGGTAGCTCGCTCCAGTCGGTATGGATGACAGGCCGAACTCCCTGTCGACCCAACAGGCGAGCGGCCCAAAGTATTCAGCCATGGCGATCTCCTGCTGACGTGAGACCGGCCTTTCGGCATCAACGTCGGGACTGTCCCCCATTTGCTTCTTAGTCAGGTGAGCCCGAAAGGTTTTGTTCGCCCAGTCTGGCTGTTCAAGCGCGGTGACGGGTATCACGACGTCGCGCCGCTTTAGCCAGTTTCCTACGTCTACCACTAGATAACGAACTTTCCATGACTGATCATCGAAGAGAAAATTGCGAATACTTCCCGTTTCACCATCGGTCGCGATGATAGGAGATCCGACTAAGGCATTCAGAACGCAAAGCATGTTCTCTCTCTGTGGGGCGGCGGAATTGAGTCGTACTCTCAGCGCTGTAGTTTCTTGCACGTATTAACCTATCCTTCGCTGCGAATTGGATTAGGAAGCCGCAGTCTTCCCTTTGAACGGTTACGCGGAGGTTTGCCCAGCCGTCCTACGTTTCGCCTGATCCTTCCGGATCTCGCGCTC
>PMWW01000056.1 GCA_003165795.1 Acidobacteriaceae bacterium | reverse complement strand
CCGTACTTGGGATACCACTCTTCCAGAAAGTACCAGCGCTCGCCTTCGGGAATGCTCTTAGGATCGCGCTTGTCGTTCGGCTGCCTGGGCACCCAGACGCGACCGCCTTCGCCGCGCGCCGATTCCGACATCAGGCGCAGCTTGTCTTCGCCAGGTATGCAAGTGGGATGCACCTGGATGAATTCGCCGTTGGCGTAGTAGGCGCCTTGCTGATAGAGCGCCGACTGCGCCGATCCCGTACAGACGACGGAGTTGGTTGACTTGCCAAAGATCGCGCCATTGCCTCCGGTCGCCATGATGACGGCCTCGGCCGGGAAGGTATGCACCTGCATGCTGCGCAGGTCGAGCGCGCAGATGCCGTGGCAGACACGCTGATCGTCGATGACCGCGGAGAGGAACTCCCAGGCTTCGTACTTGGTGACCTTGCCTTCCGCTTCGTAGCGCCGCACTTGCTCATCGAGCGCGTACAACAGTTGCTGGCCCGTGGTGGCGCCGGCGAATGCGGTGCGGTTGTAAAGCGTGCCGCCAAAGCGGCGAAAATCCAGCAGCCCTTCCGGGGTACGGTTGAAAGGAACGCCCATGCGGTCGAGCAGGTCGATGACGCCGGGCGCGGCCTCGCACATGGCTTTCACCGAGGGCTGGTTGGCCAGGAAGTCGCCGCCGTACACGGTGTCGTCGAAGTGCTGCCAGGTGGAGTCGCCTTCACCCTTCAGGTTCTTGGCGGCATTGATGCCGCCCTGCGCGCACACCGAGTGAGACCGCTTGACCGGGACGATAGAGAAGAGGTCAACGTGACCTCCCATCTCGGCGATCTTGATGGTGGCTGCCAGTCCCGCCAGCCCGCCGCCCACAACAATAATTTTAGGATGTGCCATAAGAAATCTTAAGTAACTGCGAACAACATCACTACCACTCAAAATCTAGTCGTGCTGAACGTATGGAACCTGATTGGCCGGGGTGCTTACGAAGCCGGTGATCGTCCAAATGCCAATACCCACCAGCAAGATTGCCAATCCCAGACAAACAAATCCGAACTTGCGGCGCGCTTTGTCCCCGACCGTCAATCCCCACTTGGCGGCAAACAGCCACACGCCATAAGCGAAGTGCCACGATGCAGCGACGATTCCGATCACGTAGAAAGCCACCACCCACGGACTCTGGAAGTCGTACCACACCTTCGAGAACGCATATTGATAGCCGCCGCCCATGAGGTGGACGCCCATGAAGCGCATATCGATGACGTGATACAGGATGTAGATGAAGGCGATGATGCCGGTCCAGCGCTGCGAGGTATAGAGCCAGTTGCCGCTCCACGGATACTCGCTGACGTTGGAGTCGCCCTTGTACCAGATCCAAATTCCGTATAGCGCGTGATAGAGGAGCGGAATAAAAATGAAGACCCACTCCATCACGTGCACGAACGGCAAGCTGGTAAGGAACTTCACTTGGTCGTTGTAGGCCTGCACGCCGTTGGCGGCTTCCGAGTTAGAGATGAAGTGCTCTACCAGGAAAGCGCCAATGGGAACGATGCCGGACAAGGAATGCAATCGGCGCAAAACAAAAGAGTAGCCCTGGCCGGCACGCAGCGGAGCTACACCTGGTGGGATGCGAGCGGTACTAGTTTCAATCGAACTGGCTGAGGAAGCCACGAAGCCAACTCCTTATGAGCGCGGAGCGTAGGAACAAGCGTTTCATTATCAAGTTCGCCAGCGACGCTAGTCAAGCACAGTCTAGCTTACGTTTGACGAACGCCTGAGTTCGGACTGGGTGCTCGGGCGGTTAAACCGGATTCAGAATAGCGTTTCGTTGGGCGAACAGCTTGTGACCTGCGTCACAGCCCCGCATGACTTTGTAGCCGGCGCCGGAGGCGGCTGTCGATGCCCCGGGCTGCCGGGATTGTCAGATCCCCGCTACCGTTTATAGTGTCTCTACCCGATGCTGATTCGCCAAAATGTTGCTCTGGCTCCGCTGACGACGCTTGGCGTCGGCGGCCCCGCCCGCTTTTTCGTCGAAGCACTGACCGAAGCCGAAGTGATCGAGGCCGTCGAGTTTGCGCGCTCCCGGCAATTGCCGCTGTTCGTGCTCGGCGGCGGCAGCAACCTGGTCGTGTCGGACGCGGGCTTTGCCGGTTTGGTGCTGCGAGTCGGGATTGCCGACGTCTCGAACTGCACCGCTCCGAACGGAGTTGTCATCTTTGACGCCGGCGCCGGATTCGATTGGGACGCGTTAGTTGCTCAGACGGTCGATGCTGGTTGTGCGGGTATGGAATGTCTGAGTGGCATTCCCGGAACCGTGGGCGGAACGCCGGTGCAAAATGTTGGCGCCTACGGCCAGGAAGTCTCCGAGACAATTCAAGAGGTGCGCGTCCTCGATTCGCAGTCCCTGCAGATCAAGACTTTGTCCAATGCGGATTGCAGTTTCACCTACCGCTCCAGCATCTTCAATACTACCGAGCGCGGGCACTACATCATCCTGCGCGTTTCGTTCACTTTGCGACCGGGGGGCAAGCCGAACCTTCACTACGCCGACTTGCAGAAATTCTTCGCCAATCGGCCGGGCGAGCCTACGCTGGCCGAGGCGAGAATGGCAGTTCGCGAGATTCGACGAGGCAAAGCCATGCTCATCGTTCCCGGCGACCAAGACGCACGCAGCGTCGGCTCGTTCTTCAAGAATCCGATTGTCGAGCAAAGTTTCTTCGAACAGCTCTCGGAAAGATTACGATCACGCGCGTTGCAGTTGCCGAGCTATCCCGCCGCCGACGGGTTCCGCAAGTTGCCGGCAGCATGGCTGGTCGAGCACGCTGGGTTTTCCAAGGGCTACGTCAAGGGAGCGGCCGGCATCTCGCACCAACACGCCTTGGCGATCGTCAACCGCGGCGACGCTACCGCGGCCGACATTATTGCCCTCAAAGATGAGATTCAGTCGCATGTCTTCGACGAGTTCGGCATCGAGCTGCGGGCCGAGCCGGTGTTGGTCGGGTTTTGAAAGGCGGGGCAGAGGCCGCTCTTCGCTCCTCGCCGTTCGCTATTCGCGCCCGCTCTTTCCTCGCGTTCTTCGCTCTTAGGATTTGTCATCCTGAGCGCAACCGCAGCTGCGGGCGTAGTCGAAGGACTCTATAAGAGCAACGAGCCATCCGATCGTCCGTCGCTGTGCTACCTCTGATTGATGACCTGCTAATGGCTAATTGCCAATTGCTAAGGAAACTCTGATTAAGTNNTCCGTAAATGCCGCAGAATCACTTCGGCTTCGGCCGCTGAGGGAACTGCTGTGACTTAATCAGAGTCTCCCTAACTGCTTCTTCCGCCACTCCGTCGCCTGCTCGTACGCATACGCCAGTCGCAATGTTGTCGAATCTCCGCCCGGCTTGCTGGAAATCTGCATTCCGACTGGCAGCCCGTCGCCGGTGAATCCGCACGGGACCGACGTGCTCGGCCAGTACAGCGAGCTGAATGGCGCGGTGTTGCGCAGAAGGCATTTCACCTCGAAGGGCCGTACATCGGGAATCTCCAGCGCCTCCAGGTCTGCAAGTTTTGGCGCGGCGGCCGGAGTGGTCGGCGTGATGACCACATCTACTTCCTCGAAGATTCGTTCCGCCGCGGAGCGAAATTTCGCCAGGCGATGCCGCTCGCGAATGTAGGCGGTCGCGCTGGTCCCGGCGCACTTCTGCACGCGGTACAGCGTCCGCGCATCGTAGAGCCCGGGTGTCTTGCTGGCCATCGCTTCGTGGTACTCGTAAATTTCCGCATCGAAGATGGTGCGGAAGGCGTCGAGCGGCACTTCGACCTCGCGCACCTGCGAAACCAGCTCCCGGATTACATCCTCCGCCTGATCCATGCAGGCAGCCACATCCGGCTGAAGGTCGTCGAAGAAGCTTTTGCGCGCAATGCCGATACGTAGCGCCGAGACATCTTCCTCCAGCAACGATGCGTAATTGGCCGACGCCGTCAACGTATCGATTACGATCGCAGCGTCGTGTACCGTTCTCGCCATCGGTCCAGCCGTATCGAACGAAGTAGACAGCGGTATCACGCCCTTCATGCTCAGCAAGCCGCGGCTGGGGCGATGTCCCACAATGCCACACAACGCGCTGGGACAGCGGACCGAGCCTGACGTGTCCGTTCCCAGGGCGGCCAAGCACATTCCAGCGGCCACGGCCGCCGCCGCCCCCGACGACGATCCGCCGGTGATGCGTTCTGTGTTCCAGGGATTTCTCGTCGGCCCGAAGGCGCTGACCACGCCGCTCATGCCAAACGCGAATTCGTGCATATTGAGCTTGCCGACAATCACCGCGCCCGCTTGCTTCAACCGCCGGACCAGTTCGGCATCTTCGGTCGGAACGCGATCGCGATACTGATTGCTGGCTGCCGTGGTACGAACTCCTGCCGTGTCGAACAAGTCCTTCAGCCCGATCGGAATTCCATGTAGCGGGCCGCGCCAGTTTCCCGCGGCGATTTCGGCTTCGGCTTGGCGAGCTTGTTCGAATGCAATATCTTCAGTGACGGTGATGAAGGCGTTGAGGACGGGATCCAGCCGCTGGATGCGAGCTAGGCACTCGCCAGTGAGTTCAAGCGGAGACAAGCGACGATTGCGAATCTGTTCGGCAGCTTCGATCAGGGTGAGCATGAAAGCTACGACCGCTTCTGCTTCTTCTGGCACTTGTCGCAGATGCCGTAGATCTGAAACGTGTGCCGCGTGGGCAGGTATTTGTTCTTGCGGCCTATCTCCTGCTCAATGCGTTCGATTTCGGCGGAAAAAAACTCCACCGAGCCGCCGCACTCGGTGCAGACCATGTGATGATGATTGCGCCGCTGGTACTGGTGTTCGTAACGCGCGATGCCGTCGTTGAACGCCACCTCGCTGGCCAGCCCACACTCGGTCAACAACTTCAGAGTGCGATACACGGTGGTGAACCCGATGCTCTCATCCTTTTTCTTGACCAGGCGGGACAGTTCGTCGGTGGAAAGATGGTCGCGCGTATCGAGAAAAGTGCGCAGGATGGTGTCGCGCTGTTCCGTGCGCTTCAGGCCGACGCGCTTCAGATGGGCATGGAACACTTCTTCCACATCGCGCACCATCTGGCGCGAGATCGTCAGCTGATCGTCAACGCGTTTCTGCAGCATAGGCACGCTGCTTGCTCTCCGCAAAGCATCTGCTCGGTGTTGCAAGTTTGTTGTCATCAGGATAACACTGCGCCCCGGGGGTTGAGGGATGGTGGCTGACCGGCGCCGGTCACATCGAAGGCTCGGGTGAGGTCAATCAGAAAGATTCGCTGGGTTTTTCCCCCAGGATCGTGAGGCGGGATTTGCCCTGCTGTGTACCGGCAGGCCATGCTCGGACCTGACCATCCGTACTCATCAAGCGACCGAGATGCGAAAACATCGCCTGCGGAGCCGCCTGCCCGCGCCCTACTCGCAAGGGCTGAAGCCGTAGAGTCGGAAAACGCAAAAACAATAGGCCTTCCCGCTAGAGAAGGCCTATCGTCGCTGCCACTACTTGCTGCTAGCGTTCTGGAATTCGGACCTTCACATCTGCACGTTTGTCCAAATGAATGGTTTCGATGAACCGTACCTTGCCCTTGCTCAGCTTCATCACCAGCGACGTGGTGCGCGCGCCATCGCCGAAGAAGCGCACGCCGCGCAGCAGCGCGCCATCGGTCACTCCGGTGGCGGCAAAGATGATGTTCTTGCCCGGCGCCAGTTCGTCGGCAGTGTAAATGCGCTTGGGATCGTTGATGCCCATGTCCGTCATGCGCTCGCCCTGCTCGGGCGTGTAGCCCACCAGGCGTCCCACCATGTAGCCATTGAGGCAGCGGATCGCGGCTGAAGTAATGACGCCTTCGGGAGCGCCGCCGGTTCCCATCACCGCGTGTACGCCCGATCCCAGCATGGCTGCCGCGACACCGGGCGAGAGATCGCCATCGGAGATCAGCTGGATACGCGCGCCCGCTTTGCGGATCTCGCCGATCAGCTTCTCGTGCCGTGGCCGGTCGAGGATGATGATCACCAGATCTTCCACGCGGCGATCGAGCACTTTGGCGATGACATTCAGGTTGTGCGACACGGGAGCTTCCAGATCGACCACGCCTTTACACGACGGGCCGACCACGATCTTCTCCATGTAGCAGTCGGGGGCGTGCAGCAGGCCGCCTTTTTCCGACGCAGCCAGAACGGTGATTGCGCCGGGCGAGCCGGTGGCGCACAGGTTGGTGCCTTCCAGCGGGTCGACGGCGATATCCACCGCGGGATAACTCTTTCCGTCTTGCTTGCCAACTTTTTCGCCGATGTACAGCATGGGGGCTTCGTCGCGTTCGCCTTCGCCGATGACGATGGTTCCATCCATCGGCACCGAGTCCATCACGCTGCGCATGGCCTCGGTAGCCATCTGATCAGCGTGCTTGCGGTCCCCCTGGCCCATCGTCTTGGCCGAGGCAATGGCCGCCTCTTCTACCACGCGCAAAAATTCCAGCGCGAGATCGGTTTCGAGATTGGCCGCGGGGTCGTGTGTCATTAAAGGGTCTTCGGTTTGAACTTTGGTTGCCATGTGGCCTCCGGGGATGTGCGCGGCTTGCGGCGCCGGAAGAATGCGATGCTGCTTACGCAAGCCGCCGTTATGCTAAACGTAGTAGGGCGAAACAGGGAAGTGCTCCGCACGCCCCTGCTATCCGGTACAACCGCCAAGGATAATCCTCCGGCGAATTTCTTTCCACGAATTTTATGCACAAATTTCCTGAGTTGTTCTGAGCTAAGGTGGCGGACGCGTCCTTCTTATGTCTTGACTGAAGACTGCCAGAGTACAATCGCAAGCATTCAGCAGGAGCTCGTGCCCAATGCACTGGAGTAATCGGCGCTGTATTGTGCTCTTCTTCTCATCGGTTATTTGTCTCCTACCCGGTTCCACGATTACTGCACAGCAAAGGCCGGTGGCACCGCCGGACATTTCCAAGTGGGACCTAATCTGCTTTTGCATTACTTCGGTCAACACCCCGCATTTCGCAGTTCGCGCCGACACCAATGGGCAAATTCTTTATTACGCGCAGAATGGGGCTACCAAAGCTCAACTCGAGCAAGCAATGGGAGCGCGCGTACTGATGAGCCAGTTAGATTTGCTGCAAGACTGGCGGCTTCTCAAGAGGAATGGCGACGCTTACACCACCAACATTCCGGTTCTCGGTCCCGAAAAAGTTGGTGAGCTACGGCGCCAGATGAAGAATCTGGCAAGCCAGATTGTGCCTGAAATCCGGCCCGAGGTGCAGAAGATCGCTGCGGAGCTGCAGCAAAGAAGGCTTCCAGACCACCTCTATTCGGTGCTCTTTTCTTATGTCCTTGATGGACAGACATGGGACCAGTTGAGGTCGAGCAAAGCCATTCCGGAGATGCGGATCACTGCCAATCATCCCTTTTGGGACGGAACTTTCTGGGCTCTTTATCCGAACCGCACTGCGGAGCCCGGCACCGATTCAACCGGACCGGACGGAATTACACTCTTGATGACATGGACCGATCCTGTGCTGAGGCAACTCCATGCTTTGCAGAATGCGCCTAAACTCACGTCGATGTTGCAGCAAGCGTCGAGGGGAGATTGCCGGAATCTATCCATTGAAGACGCAGAGCATAAACAATGGACACTCAGTGGCCCGGATGGTGCGTGTATCTTTCCGGTCATTCATGAGAATGCCAGCGACGCGATCTATAAAGCCGGCGAACAGATCGCAAAGCGGATTGCAAGAGCCGTGCTCGAAAACGACCAGCAGAAGCTGATCGGAGGAGGAGCAACGGTGCAGCAAGCGCATCTGATTGCGGCTCACGAGCTTGTGTGGGAGGTGCTCGACGTTATTGTCCGCGAGGGTATGGTGCAGGAGCCCTCGGTTTTGCGAAATGGCGCCGCATCTACTACCTCGCTCGGCCCTCTGCTCATTGTTACTGTCCAAAATCCTTGAATCGACACTCTTCAGGCACAGCTCAGACGGCAAGATCGCGTGCGGATTCGAGGCTGCGGGAAGCTGGCGGTTTCCGGCTCCAGCCAGTGCTCCCCACTCGTCACTAGCAAAAATAGTCACCAGACTAAAGCCCAGGTTCGTAGCGTGCCAGCCACTAGGGCACCAGCCCGTGACCTGTCTTCAAAACGCCGCGTACCCGGTAATGTGTTCGCCGATGATGAGCGTATGGATGTCGTGCGTGCCTTCGTAGGTTTTCACCGACTCCAGGTTGGCCATGTGGCGGAAGATGGGATACTCGTCGGCGATACCGTTGCCGCCCAGAATGTCGCGGCCCATGCGGGCGCACTCCAGCGCCATCCAGACGTTGTTGCGCTTGGCCATCGAGACGTGCCACGGCTTGGCCTTGCCCACATCCTTGAGTCGGCCGACCTGCAGCGCCAGCAGTTGAGCCTTGGTGATCTCGCTGATCATCCACACCAGTTTCTCTTGCACCAGTTGGTGCGAGGCAATGGGCTGGTCGCGGAACTGTTTCCGGAACTGCGAGTACTGCAGCGAGCAGTCATAGCACGCCATAGCCGCGCCTATCGCTCCCCAGGCAATACCGTAGCGGGCCTGGTTCAGGCAGCTTAGGGGAGACTTTAGGCCGCCAGAGCCAGGAAGCAAGTTGTCTAATGGGATACGGACATCCTGTAAAGAAAGACTTGAAGTCACCGACGCCCTTAGCGACCACTTGCCGTGAACGTCGGCGGCCTTGAAACCGGGCCGATCGGTCTCGACAATGAAGCCGCGAATCAGGTTGTCCTCGTTCTCCACCTTGGCCCAGATGATGGCGATGTCGGCGATCGAGCCTGACGTGATCCACATCTTCTCGCCGTTCAGAACGTACTCGTTGCCGTCTTTGCGGGCGCGCGTGCGCATGGCCGACGGGTTCGATCCGGCATCGGGCTCGGTCAATCCAAAGCACCCAAGAATCTCGCCCAGCGCCATCTTGGGCAGGTATTTCTGCTTCTGCTCCTCGCTGCCGAAGGCGGAGATGGGATACATGCACAGCCCCGACTGCACGCTGACGAACGAGCGCACGCCGCTGTCGCCGCGTTCCAGCTCTTGGGTCATCAGGCCGTACTCCACGCTCGACATGCCGGCGCAGCCGTAGCCCTTGAGGCCGGCGCCGTAGAAGCCCAGCTCGCCCATGGGCTTGATCAGTTCTTTGGGGAAGCGGCCGTCGCGGTTGCACTGCTCGATGACGGGGACGAGGTTTTCTTCGATGAACTTGCGGGTATTGTCGCGGACCAGTCGCTCGTCGTCGTTAAGCAGGGTGTCGAACTCGATAAAATCCACGCCCTTGAATTTGAGTGCCATGCGGTGTCTCTTTCTACTTTCTACTGGAAAATGGCGGGTGGGACGGATCTTTGAGGCTATCAGGCGGGGGAGAATGGGGTCAAACGGGGAAGGGGGTAATATCTTTCGGGAAAAATTCGGCTACACGTTACTGATGAGTAAACAGAATAGGGATCGAATTGGATTTGACTGTGGGTTATAAACGCGACGATATCCAGCGCTTCAAAAGCCCTCGTGCAAAATCGACCACCTCTGCTAATTGAGGTGGATTCGGTGGTAGCGTGTTCTTCCGGATGCTGCCCTGATGCCTATAATGATTCGCAGTCTGCCGAACAATGTCTGTCTTCTCCTTGCTCGCGAGTTTTGCTTTGGCGATTTCTTCTGCACCGCCAAGAAACTCGATTATGTCGTACACTTGCGACCAGGAAAGTTCCCCTTCGCCGTGAAACGCGAGGGCCTCCTTAACATCTGGATCCAGATCAACGGCTTGAAAAATTGTTGACCCGAGTGCCCGGGTGCCGCTCATCTTCCTAAGTTCAGCAAACCCGTTCGAAGAAACGATGTTAACGCCCGTGGATCCGCGAATCGCGCGCCACCGGGCGTCTTCCTCGTTAGTCCAAGAGATATATTTGGCTTCAAAGAAAGATGTAGAGTTACAGTACAATGCGAGAATACTGTGAACCCGCGAGACTAAGTCATCGGCAACCGAAAAAAGCTGCTCGGCTGACTCACAGGATTCGAACTCACAGGACTCTAACTAGAGGCTCTGCAGCAGGCAGCAGGAGCAGCAGCAATTCTTAACGCGGCCTCTGACGACTTGAATATCGCAAGACCCAATCTTCACTGAAACAAAGTTTGGGTATGCCCACTGGCTACCTGGATGAGCTTGACGCATTCCCACTCCCGCTTCGACACGGCGTTTGATAGTCGAATTCTCCGCGAGATTAACTCGCTTCGCTAATCGAGATCCGACGGGTCCAATAGTCCAAACGGAGCTCAACCCTCGGGTTGGTAGTTTCGTGTTTTCTTCGCCGCTATAGTACAATCACCGCGTTCGCCAAGCGGCAGTGTTGAAATACTGAGTCTACCCTCGGAAGAAAGGACCAGCAACAATCGACCCAAGCCGGATCTCCAAAAAATAGAACGTGTTTTGTGCCTATGAGATTACACTTATCTTGCGATACGGTAGTCGCACCGAGCTCCATCATTTATGTCAACCGTCACAGATACAAGTCTGCTGGCAGAAGCCAGCGATCGCCTCGCGCGTGGAGAGAGGGAAGATCTTGCCGCGGTACTAACCGACGTGGAAGTTCACGCGCAAATTGAGGGGACTAAGGTGGTGTTTCATTTTCATTGCTTATGCCTTGATGCTCAGGGTCGACCGCGGATTCGAGACTTGATTAAGGTGATATGTGAACATGTTGTGGACTTTGCAATTCCGAGAAAGGAGCTGAGAGCCGCGCAGTCAAAATTTGAATCTGGAGGGTCAACCGCCAGTTACGTGCGATTAACAAACGAAGCCAAGGCTCTCTTTACAGATATTACGCAAACTGGGGAGGGCGGTGAGCTGCTTTTGTTCGTCATGGCGGAACAAATGCTCAAGTTGCCTCAGCTGATATGCAAAATGGACCTCAAAACAAATAGCCAAATGCATGTCCACGGTGCGGACGGGTTACACGTAGGAGTTGATACTGAAGCCAAACGATTAGTTCTTTATTGGGGTGAATCGAAGATTTATGCAAACGCGACTGATGCTATTCGCAAGTGTCTTTCATCGCTAGCTCCAATGCTAAGAACCGATGAAAACGGTTCAGGCCCAGCAGACCGCGATCTTCAATTGTTACGGCGGTATGCAGATCTCGACGACGCGGACCTCGAAGAGGCATTCAGGCATTTTCTGGATCCCCAGTGATCTGCCCCCGAAAAACTCAGNNGGATCAGCGCGGCGACGTTCTATTGCGTTTGGCAAGTTGGTTTGGCCCACTTCGGCGGTTTAATCTGGCCCACCCATGGACGTTGAAGGTTAGGAGGATAGAGTTCCGTTCTGCTGGAGCGTAGCCCGAAGGGCGAAGCCGAAGCAGAATGGAACAGCGAGTCCTCCCAGGATCACTCCTTGCGTTTCTTCCGCAACGTTCTGCGAAAGCGGTACGACTCCGAACCTGTTTCGATGATGTGGGCTTGATCGGTGAGCCGGTCGAGCACCGCTTTGCATAGCCGGGCATTCGTAAAGACCTGTGGCCATTCCGAGAAGGGCAAGTTGGTGGTCACGATAATGGCCGCTTTCTCTGCCCGCTCGGCGATAACTTGGAACAGCAGCTCAGCGGCAACCTCAGCCAGCGGAACATAACCCAGTTCATCGATCACGATTAGTTCTACCCGCGCCC
>PMWW01000190.1 GCA_003165795.1 Acidobacteriaceae bacterium | reverse complement strand
GGACGGCCTGAAGGCCGTCCCCTGCGCCTGAAGAGACTGTGTCGCGACTGGTGTCGCCGCTCTGCGGCTCAGACCAATTTTCCACTTGACCGGGGCCTCACGGCCCCGGCTAACATCATCCCGCCGCGTTGCGGCTGTTACGGCTACTATTACGCAGCTCTTGTTCCACTGGAAAATTGCAGTTGCGGTTGCGACACAGTCGGTGAAGGCCGTCCCCTGCGGAGGGCCAAACTTAATCAGAGCTTCCCCAAAAGAGGAGATGCAGGTTTGTAAGTAAAAGGCAAAATGGTAACGCTCCCGGCGAAGCCCCAAAGTTATCAGCGAGATTTCGCCCTGGCCAACTCACTGGTAGCCTTGGCGAGTTCGAATTTGCATTCGCTCGCCCGCTTGTCGAAACGAAGTCCTTGAAATACCGGTGCGCGCATCTTCACGGCGCCGCTTTGTCCTGCATGGGTCCAGTCGGAGAACTTGATTTCCGCGACCAATTGGGGCTTCGCATAGTAGACACGTCTGTCGCTCTCAACTTTCCCGAAGAAGGGATTACGATCTGCCTGGAGTGCTTGCAAGCGTTTCCACATCGCGGCATGGGTTTCTGCGGTGAAACCGCTGCCCGCCTGGCCAACGGGAATCAATCGCCCCTGATCGTCATAAAGCCCGAGCACGATCGAGCCAAAGCTTTCCCGCGAGCCGCGAGGCTCGGTGTATCCACCGATTACACATTCCTGCCGGCGGACAATCTTGATCTTCAGCCACTCGCTGCTTCGTTTCTGCACATAACAACTGCGGCGACGTTTGGCAATGATGCCCTCTAATCCGCGTTGCGCAGCAGCTTCGAACAGGGCGATGCCATTGCCAAGGTAGTGGTCGGAGTAGCGGACGAGATCGTTGGAAGCGAGAATCGAGGCCAGTAGCTGTTTGCGCTCTTGCAGGCCAGCCTGCATTAAGTCATAGCCATCGGCATAGAGCAAATCGAAAACGTAGTAGACGACAGGAATGTCGTCGCGGGTGCGGCGAATGCGGCGCCCGCCCTCGCCAACTCCGGTGCGCTGCTGCATCAGGCTGAACGAGGACCGGCCGTGCTCGTCCAGGGCAACGATTTCGCCGTCGAGGACCGCGGCGCGCGCCTGAATGCAGTCGGGAATCGCATGCAACTCGGGATAGGCCGCAGTCAGATCATTCTGGTTGCGCGAGACCAGGCGCACGGACTTGCCGTCAAGAAACGCGAGCGCGCGATATCCGTCCCACTTGATTTCGTAAAGCCAGTCCTCATCATCAAAAGGCTGGTCGATGAGCGTGGCCAGCATGGGATGGATGGCGTGAGGCATCGGGGCTTGGCGGCCGATGCGCGCCGTTTCGCTGTCTACGGCTTGGCTACGCTCTGCTTCGGCGCGGCGTTTTTTTTTACATCGCGTACGCTGGCGGTTTGCTTGGACGTCTTACGGAGAGCGGATTTCGCGGCGGTCTTCACCGCCGCCGGTAAGGTAATGCCATCTGCAGTAGCGGCCGATGTCTTCCTGCTCTTGGCAGATGTGCTCCTCACCTTTCTTGCGTCGGCTTTGGCAATCGAGCCGGCGAGCCAGTCGTTCTTGCTAGAACCACCGCGAGTCGAAGCCTTTGGGCTGCTCGTCCATTCGGCGGAGCCTGCATCCCCCGCAATCTCTTGCAGCGAGCGCTTGGTCAGAACTGAATAGTCGTACTTGTCGATGTCATAGCCCGCTTGCACGTAGGCGTCGCGGTGCTTGATGAGCAGCCACTCCGTTCCTTTGCTGCCCGGACGCCGGGCCTTCATGTGCACCAGAGCGAAGTCGCCCTTCAGCTTCTGTCCATTGAGACGAAATTTGAGGTCGCCTTTGCGCATCATCTCCGTTACATCGCCCTGCGGTTCCCACGTACCCATGTCCCACACCATCACCGTACCAGCGCCGTAGTTTCCATCCGGGATGGTACCTTCGAAGTCGAAGTACGAAACTGGATGGTCCTCTACCTGCATGGCGAGGCGCTTGTCAGTGGGATCGAGCGAGGGTCCTTTGGGGACGGCCCATGATTTCAAGACGCCTTCCATCTCCAGACGGAAGTCGTAATGCAGGCGGGAGGCGTGGTGCTTCTGCACAACAAAACGCCGCTGCGTGCTTTTCGCGACCTTGGGCGGCGGCTCGGGCGTCTGCTTGAAGTCGCGTTTCCGTTTGTATTCCTCGAGGGCCATAGAGTCCTTAGCAGGTTGCTGAAAAAGTCCGAAAAGCAGATTCCTCGGGGGCTGAAGCCGCCTCGGAATGACAATAATAAAGGACGTAGGACGGCGCACCTGAAGGTGCGCCCCTTCAAACATCAGGACGACGCACTTGAAGTTGCGCCTTTGCAAAACATGTCGAATCCGACTTTTTCAGCAGTCTGCTAGAGAATACTCCGGAGGTCAAGACGGTGCGGGGTTCGGCCCCCTGAAAACCGTTGGGGACGGCAAGCAACGCATTCCATTCGGTCCTCGGATGGAAGCGATGGCCCAAGCCAACCCAGAAACCAAGGGCGCCAAGACGGCCCCGATCTTAAACATATGAGTGTCTCTGAGTGTCTCCCATTCCGGGAAGATGTTCCCGCTCCGCTGACGGGCTGGGGTCGATGTCACTGAAATAACTGGATAGATGTCGTAAGGTGTGATTAGAACGTTGGAGGTGTCCCAGTGGCGTGGACACCGAAGATCGGTCCGTTGAGTCTGCCCGCGAAGTACCCAGGAAATTCCTATTCAGTGGTGACAGATGGTTTGGCGCAAAATGCCCATGCGCCTCCCGGGAACGGCATTATTGCAGGGTTGCCGACTGAGGAATTGCACCACCTGCAGCCCCATGTCCAACGTGTTTCGTGGCACCGGGGGCAAATCCTGCTCGAAGTTGCCGCCCCTCTGGATCATTTCTATTTCCCTGAGTCAGGGATGGTTTGCACGTTTGCCGTCATGGATGACGGAAGGACGGTAGCCCTGGCGGCGATCGGACGAGAGGGTTTTCTGGACGTGGCAGCTTTCCTGGGGGCCGAGAGCGTGCCGCTGCGAGCGGTGGTCGTCATTGGGGGGGACGCAATCAAGCTAAGTCGAGTCGAGCTGCAGCGCATTCTGCCGGTTAGCCCGCAATTGGCAGCGTCATTGCGCCGCTACAGCAGCAGTTACCTGGCGCAAATTGCCACCCACGGGGCTTGCCATGCGCTGCACAACGTGCCGCAACGGGTGGCGTGTTGGCTGCTGATGGTTGGCGACCGCACCAACTCCGACTTGCTGGCGCTCACTCACGAGTCGCTAAGCGAGTTGTTAGGCTGCCGACGTTCCTCAGTAACCGAATCGCTGGCGTTGCTGGTTAACGCCGGGGCAATTCGTTGCGGGCGAGGGCAGATCGGCGTCCTCGACCACGAACGACTGGCACAACAGGCATGTGAATGCTATGAGGCAATTAGTAAGTGAATCATGCAGAGGAATGGGTGACTTCTGGGGAATTTAACAGTTCTTCGGTGCGGTATCGGACTGACACCGGCGGTGTGGGAAGTTTCACTCTAACAGGTTGCTGAAAGAGTCCGAAAAGGAGATTCTTCGGCGGCTGAAGCCGCCTGGGAATGACAAGAATAAAAGACCTAGTACGGCGCACCTGAAGATGCGCCCCTGCAAACAACTCGATAACCCGACTTTTTCAGCAGCGTGCTAAGCTCCGCGCGCCGATCATCACTTTTTCAGATACAGGAGGCTTGCCATGGTACATAAAACTTCTAGTCCCCACTTAGCACCATCCGAACCAGAGTCGCCGACGTTGACCGAGGATTTGGTCCGGCAGCGGGCTTATGAACTTTACGAGGAACGCGGCTGCGAGGACGGTCACGAGCTGGACGATTGGTTCAAGGCAGAGGGGGAGATACTGGGGAAGAAACCCAGCGTTCCAGTGACCGAGCAGAAGGCGACGGCGAAGAGCGCGGTTGCAGGGTAGATATCGCACGGCGGCGCACCGCCTGCTTGGGCGCCGCTTCACCACCACCCACGACGGGGCACGAGCGGTCGCGACTGGTGCCGCTCCGCTGCCCAGATTAATTTCCCCCTTGACCGGGGCCTCACGGCCCCGGCTAACCTCATCCGGCTGTTACGGGTACTGTTGCGCAGCTTTCGTGCTACTAGAAAATTGCAGTTGCGGTTGCGACACCGTCTCTAGCAGCCTGATCCCTCACCGACTGAAGTCGGTTCGGGATGACAAGAATAAAGGGACTGGCTACGGCGTAGCTAAAGCTACGCCCCTTCAAAACACCCCGAATCAAAACACTCCGAATCAAAACACCCCTTCAAAACTCCGCGAATACGACTTTTTCAGCCGCCTGTGAAGGCGTGCCCTGGCAAACACAATGGCTGAATTTTGCTACGAACTTGCGGGGCGTGATACTGGCAGGCTGCTGAAAAAGTGGTAGACGCCAGAGTGTCGCCGGCTGAAGCCGGCTCGAAGAATTGAAGAGGCAGGCTTTAACGCGGACCTGAAGGTCCGCTCTACCCGAGCAATTTACTTTTTCAGCAACCTGCTAATCTGGTGTCCCGCAATTTCATGTCATAACTCCGAACAATGTTGCCGGAACGTCCTCACCTCAGGGGCTAAAGCCCCACATTCAAAGGACTCGTACGGCACGGCTGAAGCCGTGCCCTTTCAAACACAATGGCTGAATTTTGCTACGAACTTGCGGGAGGTGATACTAACGCGTGGCCGCTATTCTTTCACCGCGATGCCCAGGGCCTTCATTTTGCGGTACATGTGGCTGCGTTCCAGGCCCAGCACTTCGGCGGTGCGGCTGACGCTGCCGTGGTTCTCGTCGAGCTTCTTGAGGATGTAGTCGCGCTCGTAGGTGGCGCGGGCCTGGTGCAGGCTGGAGAAGTCGCCGATGGTCCGCCTTCCGCCTTCGCGATAGACCAGGGTGGGCAGGTGCTTGCGCTCCAGTTTGATCACGGTGGGATTCATGATCACGATGCGCTCGATCAAGTTGCGCAACTCGCGAACGTTGCCCGGCCAGGAATATCGAATGAGGGCGTCCAAGGCTTCGTCGGAAATTTCCTTGGGGCGGCGATTGTAGCTCTGGGAAAAATCCTTGAGGAAATGGCGGGCCAGCAAAGGAATGTCCTGCTTACGCTCGCGCAGGGGAGGCACGTAGAAAGGAATTACGTTGAGCCGATAGAAGAGGTCCTCGCGAAAATTTCCCTTGGAGATTTCGTCTTCCAGATCTTTATTAGTGGCGGCGATGACGCGGGCGTCGACGGTAACCAGTTCTTCTTCGCCGAGGGGAGCAAAGCGGCCTTCGTCGAGGGTGCGCAAGACCTTGGACTGGGTCTTGAGACTCATGTCGCCGACTTCATCGAGGAACAGGGTGCCACCGTCGGCCTTCTGAAACTTGCCTTCCTTGTCGGCGGTGGCGGTGGAAAAAGCGCCCTGGCGATGACCAAAGAGTTCGCTCTCGATGAAATCTTCCGGGATGGCAGCGCAGTTGACCTCGACAAACATGGCGTCCTTACGCAGGCCCTGGGCGTGGATGGCGCGGGCCGCCAGTTCCTTGCCGGTCCCGGACTCGCCATAGATCAACACCCGGCCGTTGGTGGGGGCCATGAGCGCAATCTGCTGACGCAGCGCCTTGATGGGGATGCTGTCGCCGACGATGACGCTGCGGGCCACAAACTGCTTTTTGAATTCGAGGTTTTCGCTACGCAGCCGCTTGGCCTCGATGGCGTTTTTCAGGACGATCAAGGTGCGCTCGATGGAGAGCGGCTTTTCCAGGAAGTCGAA
>PMWW01000157.1 GCA_003165795.1 Acidobacteriaceae bacterium | reverse complement strand
TTCACGAATAAAGCGGGCTAAAGCTTTGCTGAGAGATGGTTTGGACTCTGCATCCGCAACTTGGGAAGCCGTTCGCGAGACTAACGCATGCGGCACTCGTGTGGACCGGCGGGCCTTGTGGACCTTGAGGTCCTTGCAATGTTGCAGTTGTCTGGCTAGACCCATCTGGAAAAATAAGAGCATTGCCGACTCCCGTTAATTTCACATTACCCACTACCTCTAATGGTTCGCTTGGCGTTGCGGTTCCAACACCTACGTTAACGGCGTTCGCTCCCGTGCCGCCGAGGACTACTCCCAAAAACGTTGTCCCGTAGAAATTACCATCAGCGGCTTGCACCGGTAATCGCCGTCGCGGCAGCAAATACAAGGAAGACGAAGATTCTTGTCCATGGACCGAGCTTTCCCATACTGCCTCTCCTTATAACTCCTACGGCTGAAAGCTGAAAGAGTTAATAACCATCTCGTCGCCGTTGCCACTCATAGGAGCGTTGCCGTTCAGCAGCCACACATTGATATGCACACGCTCTTGACCGGGCGACGGAATATCGGTGCCCGTATAGGTCCATTGGTAGATGATGTCGCCTGAAGCCGGGGTGCTAGACCATCCATTCCAAGCGGTAAAGATCACCCGGTTCGATTGCCACTGCATCTGCGTGGTGAACTGCGCAGTAGATGGCTGGGTGTAATACACAATGTTGCCTGGCACGGTGCGGGCCTGCGCCGCGATAGATGAACGTCGCCAGCTCCGTGCCTTGCAGCCGCCGGTCCAGTTCGTCCTCGTGACTCATCCACCACACCAGCTCCTCCGGTGCCGGTTTCAGCGTCAGCAGGTAGGCGAAGATTTTGCGCGGGCCTTCCACGAAAAACGTGTTTTCTCGCGGCTTGTCGGGAAACAGGGACGTGGCCAGCGTCAGCGCCTCGCCCTCGTGCATCACCTCCGCGCTCGGCGACCAGTAGGGACAGCGCGCGTCCAGCGGATTCAGGATCAGATCGCCGCGTGACGGCTGATAAAACTGCGGCGTGTATTCCAGCGCCGGATCGTAGACGATAGCCGTCTCGCCCCGCTCGGATGCTTCGAGTCAGCAGCAAGCCGGTGGCTCCTGCCAGTTCGAATATTCCGGTCAGAATCACCAGAAACTCACGCTGGGGGAAGATGGGTGGAACGATGCTGGGGAACATCTCCATACGGACGAAGTGTCCCACGCCCGATACGAACAGCGGAAGAGCACCACCGCACGCAGAACCTTCTGCCATCCCCCAAACGGGCGGAAGCGGCCACGAGCGAGCACAAAGAAACCAACTAGCGTCAGGACCAGCGTGGAGATAGGGAGGCAGTAGAGCACGCCCACACCTTATCAGCTTTCAAATCGTTGCTAATCCGCGGGGAGAACGGTGTAAAGTTGATCCTCGTTTATGGCAGCCGTCGTTTTTCTCCGCGGTGTAAATGTTGGTGGACATAGAACGTTCCGCCCAACTGTGCTGGCGCGAGAACTTAGCGATTATGAAGTCGTGAACATTGGCGCCACAGGCACTTTTGTTATTTGGAAGCCCGGGTGCGTAGCAAGGTTCCGCGCTGAATTACTTAGGAAGCTTCCGTTTGAGGCAGAAGTTGTTATCTGCGAAGGTAGGGACCTCACCCGCCTGGCGAATCGCAATCCATTTGGAACTGAGCCGCCGCGCCATGATGTTGTCCGATTCGTAAGTATCCTGCCGAAATCCGCCCGTGTTCTGTCCGCCATGCCGATGACGTTTCCGCCGGATGG
Source organism: Acidobacteriaceae bacterium (assembly GCA_003165795.1). Lineage (GTDB taxonomy): Bacteria > Acidobacteriota > Terriglobia > Terriglobales > Acidobacteriaceae > Bog-257. The sequence continues at coordinate 4,134 of PMWW01000157.1, read as the reverse complement.
CGAGTGGTTTGTACGACTCCTAGCGTCAGACGGTGATTTCATCCTTGGCGAGTACCGTCGCCATATGAAGACGATCGGCTACCTAGGCGAGATCGATAAGCTCGTGGGTTCGAAGGTTACGACGCGAAATTGGAACACTATCCTGACCATCGTGCAGGTTTTGAAAAGAACACGGCCGTCAGTCTGAGGAACCCCGGCGTAAAGCAATAGCTGGCGATATATCCCCATATCACCGGTTATCTCCGCATAGGCGACAACACCGCCTTCGCGAACCTGCCGTGCTCCACCATCCGTGCCGGATAAAGTTCCGCGTTCCCGGACTTGGATAATCACGTTAGAATGAGCCACTTCTCTTTTCAGGTGAAACATGGCTCTGATCCCGGGAACCCGCTTGGGCCCTTACGAGATTGTTGCGGCGGTGGGTGCAGGCGGTATGGGTGAGGTGTATCGCGCTCGCGACACCCGCCTCGATCGAACCGTAGCCATTAAGATCCTGCCGGAATCGTTTGCCGGTGATCACGAACGTCTGGAGCGCTTCCAGCAGGAAGCCCGCATCCTTAGCGCGCTCAACCATCCCAACCTGATGGCGGTGTACGACGTCGGCGTGCAGGATGGCAGGCACTACTTGGTCTCAGAGTTCCTCGAAGGGGAGACGCTGCGCGACCGATTGAGCGGGGGACCGCTTCCCCAGCGCCGAGTGATCGAGTACGGACTGCAAATCGCCAAGGGCTTGGCCGCGGCGCATGAGAAACATATCGTGCATCGCGACCTGAAACCGGAAAACATATTTGTTCTGCGCGATGGTCGAGTAAAGATTCTCGACTTCGGACTGGCTAAGCAGAAAGCTATGGTGGCCACGGCCGACGCGACCATGACTAGCCCGAATCAGACGTCGGCAGGCACCGTACTCGGCACGGCGGGCTACATGTCTCCCGAGCAGGTGCGCGGCGAAGCTGTCGACAATCGTTCGGACATCTTCGCGCTGGGCGCCATTCTTTACGAGATGATCGCGGGCCAGCGTGCCTTTCGCGGAGACTCCAACGTCGAAGTGATGACTTCGATCCTGAAACAGGAGCCGCCGGACCTGAGCGAAAGCGGGCTGAATGTATCGCTTGGGCTGCAGCGGATCGTGCACCGCTGTTTGGAGAAGAAGCCCGAAGCGCGTTTTCAGTCGGCCAGCGATCTGTCCTTCGCTCTCGATTCGCTGAGCAACGCCGGCACCTCCACCGGACGATTGCACGCGCTGAAGGACGGGAACCGTAAGCGTTCGCGGCTTCTGGTGCCTGCAATTCTGCTGGGGGCGCTGGCGGTCGGCATGATTGCCACCTGGGCTCTGCATCGTCCAGCGGTGAGCCAACCCGCTTTCAAGCAGATTAGCTTCCGTTCCGCGTTCATCCGCCATGCGCGCTTTGCTCCCGACGGCCGCACCGTTGTGTACGACAGCACCACCGACGGCAAGCCCACCGAACTGTTCTCCACTCGCACAGACACCATCGAAGCGCAGCCCCTGCATATTCCTGCCAGCCTGCTGAGCATTTCGTCGACGGGAGAAATGGCGGTCACGCTGGATACCCTGTTCGATCCGAAGTTCACTCCCACCGGACGCCTGGCGCGCGTACCGCTTGGGGGCGGCTCCACGCGCGAGCTGATGGACGCGGTAACCGATGCCGACTGGACGCCGGATGGTTCCGCCTTGGTCGTAAGCCGGCACGTGGGACATCACTTCCAGCTCGAATTTCCTCCCGGCAAGACGCTGTACCAGAGCGATGGCTACATCAGCGATTTGTGTTTTTCGTCGGCGGGCGACAAAATCGCGTTCGTGAACCATGCCATCCTGGGCGACGATCGCGGTTCGGTTGAGGTGGTCGACCTCCAGGGAAACCGGAAGGTGCTGACCAGAGAGTTCAGCACGATACAGGGCCTGGCCTGGCCATCGAAGGGGAACGAGATTTGGTTTACGAGTGCGGTTAACAGTGAGCCGAGTTCTCTGCATGCCGTCAGCCTCGACGGTAAGGAGCGGCTGCTGCTTTCCTCGCCCATTAAGCTCAAGTTGCAGGACGTCTCGCAAAATGGAGCCGTCCTGCTGAGCGTAGAGGACTATCGCGATCAGCAGATACTCTCCGACACCCAGACGGGAAAGGCGCGGGATGTCAGCTCGTTTCCCTTCCAGATTACCGAGGCGTTTTCGCACGACGGGCAGACGCTGCTGCTGAACACCTACGTCACCGGTTCGACCAACGACTATAACCTCTACACGCAACGCACCGACGGCTCCGCGCCCGCGCTGATCGGCCAGGGCGCAGGACTTAGCTTCTCCTTCGACGGCAAGTGGGTGTTGGCTCTCGACCCCACTAACCTGCGACGCCTGCGAGTGATTCCGACTGGAGTGGGTGAGGCCCGTACGCTGAGCGCTCCGCCGGGCACGGAATACATCGGCGCTGCGTGGGTGCCGGGGGGGAATCAGATCGTGCTCTTGGTGCAGGCTCCCGGACACGCGCTAGCCACGTATATCGAGGACCTTGAGACGGGATCGGTTCGGCAGATTGGGAAGGAGGGCCGGTATCTCTGGACCGTCGGAGAGCAAGGTATTGGCAGCGTCTCGCCCGACGGCAAGAGCTTTATCACGACCGACGGCGAAAAGCACTACTGGGTGCAACCGAAGGATGGCGGCCTGGCCAGCGAGATCAAAGGATTGTCTCCGGGCGATCTGCCCCTGGAGTGGCATAACGGTTCGGAGAATATCTTTTTCGAGCGCATCATGGGGACCGACAGCAGCGAGATCTACGATCTGAACCTCGCGACCGGGAAAAGCAAACTGTGGTCGCACTTCACTCCGACCGACAAGACCGCGATGCTGGCCATGCGCCACCCCATCATCACCCAAGATGGCGCCCACGTGCTCTACGTCGTACAGCGCATCTTTTCGACGTTATTCGTAGCGAACGGCATTCAGTAGGGGCGACTTGGCATTGCCGGAGGCGCCAGTTGGGGAACCGGTGCTCATAGCCGCAATTTCGGGGCAGGGCATTCGTTGGAAATTAAAGCAGCCCGCAAGCTGGGAGTCTTCTCTCAGGCTTGACCATTGGCTCCCTGTGGGATTCCGTGCGGGCTACTGTTCGGAGGTAGCCATGTCCAGAACAGTCTCGCTCAATGGTCGGATACTTGTCGGTGATGGCGGTCACGGGAGGATGTCTGGAATTCTGACAATCAGGTAGACCGCCCCGAGACTGGGGCGTCAGCGTTAAAACTGAGACACTCCTATGATCGGGCTGCCGTGACAGGGCTAGAAAACGGTCAACCAGGGAGAACAAGTGTGGGCGAGTTCCGCCATCGTTACTAGGTGAGAATTGGAACTTGAGCTAACAAGCAGGCCGCAGTCTGGGCAGTAGGATTCGATCACCCTTGGCTTTTGCGGATTAAGTATGTGCTCGAAACTCGGAAGTGGTTTGCTTTCTTCCATTGTCTAGCTAGTGTGGCACAGTAGGGATTGAGAGCGTGTGACTTAATCGTGAAAAAGCACCGCCCGTGTTGTGGGACAAAGAGAGAGCGTACCAGGACAGTCTCGCGATCCATCATGTCGTCTTTACGATTCCCAATGACCAAGGCGATATCTCACCGTTGAGTTGGAAAGGATTACGTGGCGATGGCAATCCGAAACCAACTGGACTCTTGCTCTTTTGCTCATTCATCTTCTGCGGATACTGCCGAGAACTGCATTGCTCAAGCCCGCGCCTGGTCAGTTTCCGCTTGAGAGGCCGGTGTTGGAACAAGGGCCAGCCCGCCAGAACTCAAGGTTGAGCGTCATCTCGCCAGTTGGCCCTTATTCAACTGGCTTGTCTCGGAATGTAGTTGTTAGGGCGTATAGTCCTCGGCGTTGTGGCGCAGGCGTTTCCAAAACCGGCTGATCTGCAAGCTCAGAGATGGAGAACGAGCGCCTGGCGGGCGCTCCGCTCGCCAAGATTCTCATCCTCGCGGGGCTAGTCTAGAACATTTCTAACTTAAGTATATACATGTTATGAGATAATGCTTCTGCCGGTAAAGGAGAGGCATGAATGCAATCCTATTCCCAGGATTTGCGGGAGCGAGTGTTGCGGGCACTGGATCGCGGGGAGCGTCCGACCGAGATTGCGCTTC
>PMWW01000184.1 GCA_003165795.1 Acidobacteriaceae bacterium | reverse complement strand
CGCCTAAACCCATCCCGCCGCGTTGCGGCTGGCGTGTACCTTGCAACGGCGCTAGCTCTCAATGCTTCTCAACCTTGGCCGGCTTGTCCATGTCATTGTTGGGGGAAGTGTCCACATAATAGTTCCCACGCACAAGGCGATAGGGATTTGTTTCTGCAAAAGCCTCGCAACCCTTCCTGTGAGTCGGGATGTCAGACAGTGATACCGCCCCCGATTCAAAGTTCATGGTTAAGACATGGCGCTGGCACGGGGCAGCTGTGTCGCCGCCGTAGGAAGCAATCAGGCCATGTTCGTCCCACGAATCAACTTTGTATTCCTCGGTGTCAATGTCTTGCACGCTGACTATGGTTTTAGCCGCAGCCAAGGTTACGTCGATTTCAATGCACTGCCTGCCGTCAACGCCATTATTGTCACACTCAATTTTCACCTGCTGCGGGAAGGTCAGCGCTTTGGCTGGGTCCTTCGACTCAGGCACCCAAATGCCTTCGACGATCCGGTGGCTAGCACTTCCGACGATGGCGCTATCAGGCAAGGTGAGAGCTTTTAGCCTTTCGTTGTGAAAAAGGCTCGCCGTGTCGGTTTTTCCCGACTGAGCTGCAGTCATGACGGTGGACACCAACAACAGCAAGACACCAATCCCGAACAGCGTCAGGGTAGCTTTGGCTTTCTTCACCACGATCGCCTCTATTCGAGTCGGATATTGGCCGCACACTGACAGCTACTTAATCGCCACCAGCTTATTCATCAGCTCGGAGTAATCCTTCTTCTCTATTCCATGTACCTGCTTGTTGTACTCGTCGACTTTTGCCGAATAGTTCATCGAGCAGAACTTCGGACCGCACATCGAGCAGAAGGACGCCTCTTTGTAATAGGCGTCGGGCAATGTCTCGTCGTGCATCGCCTTCGCCGTCTCCGGATCGAGTGACAACGCGAACTGCTTATCCCAGTCGAAGGTGTAGCGAGCGTAGCTGATAGCGTCATCGCGATCGCGCGCGCCCGGACGATGCCTCGCCACGTCCGCCGCGTGGGCGGCAATCTTGTAAGCGATGATNNGCCGAGGTGATGTGGTCGTAGCCGGGCGCGATATCGATCACCAGCGGCCCGAGAGTGTAGAACGGCGCGCCGTAGCAGAGTTCGACTTCCTTCTCCACCTGCTCTTTGATCTTGTCGAGCGGAATGTGGCCGGGACCTTCGATCATCACCTGCACATCGCGCTCCCAGGCTTTCTTGGCCAGCTCGCCCAGCGTCTTCAGTTCGGCGAATTGGGCGTCGTCGCTGGCGTCGGCAATGCAACCCGGCCGCAGACCATCGCCGAGTGAGTAGCTCACATCGTGCTTAGCGAGGACCTTGGTGATGTCGTCGAAGCGCTCGTAGAGAAAATTCTGCTTGTGATGATGCGCCATCCACTGTGCCAGGATCGCGCCGCCGCGGCTCACAATTCCGGTGATGCGCTTGGTGATGAGCGGCAGATACTCCACCAGCACGCCGGCATGAATGGTCATGTAGTCCACGCCCTGCTCGGCCTGCTCCTCGATGACTTCGAGCATGATGTCGGCGTTAAGGTCCTCGATGCGCTTCACCCGCGAGACCGCCTCATAGAGCGGCACCGTGCCGATCGGCACCGGCGAGTGCCGCAGAATGGCTTCGCGGATCTCGTGAATGCCGCCGCCCGTCGAGAGGTCCATCACCGTGTCAGCGCCGTAGTGGACCGAGGTGTGCAGCTTCTTCAGCTCCTCGTCGACGTTGCTGGTCACCGACGAGTTGCCGATGTTGGAATTGATCTTGCACTTCGACTCGACGCCAATGCACATCGGCTCCAGCTCAGGATGATTGACGTTGGCCGGAATGATCATGTGGCCGATGGCAACCTCATCGCGAACCAGCTCGGGCGCAATCTGTTCGCGCTCGGCGATGAAGACCATCTCTTCCGTGAGCAGGCCTTTGCGGGCAAAATGCATTTGCGACATGTTGGTGTCGCCGGTGCGGGCGGCTTCCTCGCGGCGCTTGGTGATCCACTCGGCGCGCGGCTGCGGAGAGGTCGTGCCGTTGCTGCCATTGGTTCCACTCATAAGTTGGGGTACTCCTGATTGATCTTTGATTATACCGTCTTGGGTTGGAAGGAACTGCCCCTCTGCCGTCGGCTGAAAGCCGACCCAGCAGAACCGGAAGGGCTGAGACGCTGGCTTGAAGGCCAGCTCTACCACCCTAGTTCTACCTGGCCATGAACTCTACCTTTCTCGACTGGTTGACGATCGCCGGCTATCTCGCCATCACGCTCGTCATGGGGCTGTGGTTCCGGCGCCGCTCCGGTCGCAGCATCGACGACTATTTCGTCTCCGGCCGCAGCGTGAACTGGTGGCTGGCCGGAACGTCGATGGTGGCGACAACGTTCGCTGCCGACACCCCTCTCGTCGTCACCGGCCTGGTTTATTCCCAGGGCATCTCCGGCAACTGGCTGTGGTGGGGATTTCTGTTCTCGGGCATGATGACGGTGTTTCTCTTTGCCCGGCTGTGGCGGCGCTCGGGATTGCTCACCGATGTGCAGTTTGCAGAAATTCGTTACTCAGGCAAACCGGCGGCGTTCCTGCGCGGCTTTCGCGCCATCTATCTTGGTCTGCTGATGAACTGCGTCATTCTCGGATGGGTCACCAAGGCCATGACCAGCATCATCGGGACAACGCTGGCAAACACTCCCATGCTGGTGAACATCAGCCGCTTCATGAGCGCTCATTTCGGCTCGGTGTGGAGCGGCAATGACGGCGCGGCGCTCGCCATCTGCGTCTTCTTTCTGATTCCCTTCACCGGACTGTATGTCTCGCTCGGCGGCCTGTGGGGTGTGCTGTGGACTGACCTGTTTCAGTTCGTGCTAAAGATGTCGATCGTGATCGCAGTCGCATATTTCGCGGTCGTTGCCTGCGGAGGCATGTCAGCCATGATCCAGAGCTTACGCGCGATGCAGGCCAGTGCCGGCCCAAACGCGGCGAATCCACTTGCGTTTTTTCCGGAGTTCTCACGCGGCCTGCGAGCCGAACCGTGGTGGATGGTTCCGCTGGCGAACTTTTGCGTCTACATCGGTCTGCAGTGGTGGGCATCGTGGTATCCGGGAGCGGAGCCGGGCGGCGGCGGCTACATCGCGCAACGCATCTTCAGCGCGCGCGACGAGAAGCAAGGACTGCTGTCGGTCCTGTGGTTCAACATCGCCCACTACGCCATTCGCCCGTGGCCATGGATCATCACTGGCCTGGCTGTTATCGTGCTCTACCCCGGCCTGCAGCATCCGGAAAGCGGCTACATGATGGTGCTGAACGCGCACCTGCCGCACCAGTATCGCAGCATCGCGATCGCGGGATTTCTGGCAGCCTTCATGTCTACGGTTGCGACGCAGCTCAATTGGGGTGCTTCTTATCTGGTATCTGACTTTTATCGGCGCTTCTTAAGAAAGAGCGCTTCCGAACGGCATTACGTAAGAGTTTCGCGACTGTGCACCGTGCTGCTAGTGATCGCGGCAGCGTGGGTCTCGGTGCAATTGGGATCGATTGCTTCGGGATGGCAGGTAGTCTTGCAGATCGGCGCCGGCACGGGAGCGGTCTGTATCCTGCGCTGGTACTGGTGGCGGATCAATGCCTGGAGCGAGATTTCGGCGATGGCGTGCTCGCTGCTCGTGACCGTGATCTTGAATCGATGGCAACCGTTCGCCGGCAACAGTTCGATGGTGTTTGCCAAGAGCGCTCTAACCACGACGATCATCACCACCATTGTCTGGCTCACGGCGACCTTCCTGACGAAGCCGGAGCCGGAAGAGGTGCTCGTCAGCTTCTACCGGCGTGTCCGGCCAGACGTGCGAGGGTGGAAGCGCGTCGCGTCGCGTGCGCCGGAGCTGGTGCCACATCGCGACTTAGGCAGCAACCTGGGCGCGTGGGCGCTGGGTTGCGCCATGATCTATTTGTGCCTGTTTGGCACGGGAAGAATTCTGCTGCACCAGCCGGCAGGAGGAATGACGATGCTTGCGGGATCGGCAATTTGTGCCCTGCTGCTTTACCGTAGAGTGGTGCGGAATTTCAAGATCGAGCCGCAGAAAGAAGAAACCGCCGCACCCTGATTTGCCGATGTTCTACCTTGTCCTTAGCGCGATAAGCCGCCGGTCATTGTTTACAATCAAGCTCCATCGCGGTGATACCCTAGATGCAACAGAAAAGAAAAATGGGGGGAGCTTCAGCTCTCCCTGAGCGACAGAGGCGATTTCACCCAGTATGGATTCAAGCGTTAATCGTTGGTTTGCACGATGATGAAGATGCTGCAGGCGGAGCAGACGGCGGGCGTTCCGGAAATTGCCCGGATAGGGGGCGCCGAAGAACGCTGGGTAACGCTCAATGGGGTGACCTGGCACTATTGGTTCGCCGGATCTGGCCCGCCATTGTTGTTGATCCACGGATTCATGGGCTATGCCTTTTCCTGGCGATTCAACATGGAGCCGCTCTCCCGGTATTTTTCCGTCTATGCCATGGATTTGCCGGGCTGCGGTTTTTCGCAACGTACGAACCAACCGGAGTGCAGGTTGGCCGGCGATGCGGAGGGTGTCTTGCGTTTCATGGAACACTTCGGCATCGAAAACGCCGATATCGTTGGTTCCTCGCGGGGCGGCGGGCTCACCATCATACTGGCCGCACTGGCGTCGCGAACCAACCGACTGCATCGCATCCGCCGGCTGGTGCTGGTTTCGCCTATCAATCCCTGGTCAAGCCATGGGAAAGTCCTGACTCGCTTGCTGGCCACCACGCTGGGAGGCCTTTATGTGGTCCACGTTCAGCCGCGGCTGAAGATCGTGGCCAAACGCTACTTTACAGCCCTTTACGGTGACCCCAAACGCATCTCGCCGGGAACGTTTGCCGGTTACACCGCGGGCGTCGACGAGCCGGGCAGCTTTGAACATCTGGGGCGCATTCTGCGATCGTGGCGTGAGGACCTGACGACGATTGGCGAATCGCTGCCCGAAATCAGCGGCATTCCTACGCTGCTGCTTTGGGGCTCGCGCGATCGCGCAGTCTATCCGTCTTCCATTCATCAATTGCAGCGGCAATTGAAAAACAGCGCGCTGGTCATGTTTCAGGGGGCCGGTCACATGCCCTATGAAGAAGTGCCCGACGAATTTAACCGCGTGCTGGGCGATTTCCTGCTGCACGACGCCCCGCGAACCCCCTTCGAGATTGCAGCCGACGGGCAACCGGCGGTCGAATTCCCGGAAGCTTAAGCGCCCGTGAGTTGACAGTGGGCAGTTCTGTCTTACCACGGAGAGCACGGACCAAGCGAGGCCTCGAGCCACTAAGACACAGCCAATTCCTAAGGAGACTCTGATTAGGTCACAGCAACTCCCTCAGCGGCTGAAGCCGAAGTGATTCTGCGGCATTTACGGACGGCCTCAAGGCCGTCCCCTTCAAGAAATCAGACTTAATTAGAGTTTCCCTAAGGTTTGTCATCCCGAGCGAAGCCGAGGGAACTGCGGTTCGCCGGCTGCGGCAAGCACCTTGGTCATGGCAAAGTTCTCATCGGCGTGAAGGCCAGACCCTTGATTTCTCCGTGTTCTCCATGGTGAAGACTTTCTCTGCGAAGAGGAATCGGTCAGTCGGCCGCGGTATCGCTTGTCTCGCACACCTGAGCGGGCGCACGACGCACCGGCAACCAGGCGGCCCGCGGCGACCACACACATCGCTCCCCGCGAGACCTCCGAATGCATGGCCTGCAGGATGTACCAGATCACGGCGGCGGAGCTCATGCCGCTGCCGATCATGGAGACTAGATTGGCCGTGAAAATCAGCCGCATCCCGCGATTGCACCACATCTCTTTCATGCTGCTTCAACTGTAAACCAGTCACGCGCGGCGAGGGTGCTCACATATACTGAGAGAGAAAACATTGTGGTTGAACTGCGTTGATTGTTGGTGAATGGCAGTTGGCAGCGGCTAGAAACTGACTCCTTAGTCCAACGGAACTGGGGTTGTATCAGAGCACGGCTTGAGCCGTGCCGAAGACGCTATCTTTCCATCGGGCTTTGGCCCCGGTCCTCAGCGGCCGTCCCTTTGAAGCGCACCTACGGCACGGCTGAAGCCGTCCCCTGATACAAACCTGACGAGCGACCGAGCATAGTTCAGAGCGTCCGACGAGATTATCCGCCTAATCTCGGCCCGGCGAGCCGGCTGAAAGGAGCGCATCCGTTATGAAGAGAATTGCGGGAAGAATGTTGACTGACCCAAAACTTACTGCCAGACAAAAGCGCGAGTTGAAAGAACTGGCGCGCCGTCCCGATAGCGAGATCGATTATTCCGACATTCCGNNTGCGCCAACAGGGAAAGGGCTATCAGTCCCGGCTCAATTCCCTGTTGCGATCGGCGATGATCGAGCAGCTACGTGGAAAGGAGAAACGCGCCTAGATGGGCATCGAGCGTCTATTCCGTAAGGAGAAGCAAGAGCATCGCATCCTGCGCGAAGCCACCCAACGCGCCGGGCAACTGGTGCCGGAATACCACCGCCCCACGCCGGAGTGTCCCCATCCGGAGCGCTGGAGCATGTATGACTCGATGACTGCCGAGGTCGAGGTGCTGGAGTTTTTGCGCACGCTGGTGACGACGACCAAGCCCAATCTGGTGGTCGAAACCGGAACGTTTATGGGCGTAAGCACGCTGTGGATTGCCGAGGCGCTGCGGCGCAACGGCCTTGGAAAGATCGTCAGTTGCGAGTACGATCCCAAAGTTTTCGAGATCGCCAAGCAGAAGATCGAGGCGTCAGAGTTTCGCGACCTCATCGACTTGCGCAACCAATCCAGCCTGGAGATGAACGTCGAAGGCACGATCGACCTGTTTTTCAGCGACAGCGACATGCCGATCCGCGAGCAGGAGGTGCGGCGTTATCTGCCGCAAATCTCGCCGTTCGGAATCATCCTGATGCACGACGCCAGTTCGCACCTGAAGCAGGTCCGCGAGGCGGCGCTCAATCTCGAACGAGAAGGATTGATTTCCGTAGTCCTGCTGCCAACCCCGCGCGGGCTGGTGGTGGCGCAAAAACGAGAAGGGCGAAAGTGAATGCTCAACGGCATCCTGCGCGAAACCGTAAGGACACGACAGAGATGCGCATTTGTTTGATTGGCGATTACGATGCGAGCGTCCTGGCGCATCAGGCAACATGTGGAATCCGACTTTTTCAGCGACCTGCTAAAACGGGAAGCGTATCGACAGAATAGAAATGTGATTTGTAGGATGGAATGACGTTACGGCAATTTCGTACCCGCCGCCAATAGTGAAAGCCAGACGATCATGTAGCTTAAACCTACCCAGCACCAGGCCCGGCGTTAGATATACCACCGTGTTGCCGTTGTGCTCACCTTGGAAATAGTGAGTGAAGTTGACTTCCGTCTCCGGCCAGAATCGCTTGAAGATTTTGTACTGAAACGCGTTATTCCAGGCCAGGTTCCGCCCAATGGCGTTCTCGTCTCCCAGAGGCAAGCTGATCCCGAATGTGCCTTGCACATCGAAATGACCGAGCCCTTTTCCGTAGGCAAGGGTAGGTGTGATGACCGGCTTGGGCTCGCCTTGCTGGTGCTCGCCGGTGGGGAAACTCATTTGAAAGAAGGCGGTCACTATGTAGTTTCCGTGCTCCTCGTTTTGGGCCGCGAGCCGGTATTTCACCAGGAACTGCCAGTCACCAAATCCGTCGCGAGAATCCGGGTTGTTTACTACGTAGGGAGGAATGGCGAGGATGACTTCGACATTTCTTGCCGGGATGATTTCCAGCCCCTTGCTCACCCCGTAGTTATCGGTGACCAAGCCGCTATTGTGGGGTTGATATTGGATGTCATAACGAAACTCCTGCTCGAGGCGCGGGGTAACTGTGGCGAGCGGAGTGATCCAGTGCGGCTGCTCCGACTGGGTCTCCGAGACCATGGCAAACCAGTCGTGAAAAAAGCCGCCGTCCTGGCTGGTCTGACCGGTGGTGGAAGTTGGGGTCTGCAGGGTGGTGTTGCTTTGAGGTGGGGCCGAGGTTGTTGGATCGGTTGCCGATTGCGCACGCGCGACGCTGTGCATACAGAGAACGGCCAAGAGGGATGCCAAGGCAGCTGAACGGTACCGCACAGGTTCTCCTTAATGTTTCGCTTCGGATGGATTGGGCCGCCAGCGTGAAAATCAGCGGTGGGATACGAATTTAAGCGATTCGTACGGTTATGTCAAAACGATTTAATTCGCTTTCGTGGGAGCCGAAAGAGTAAACCGGGTGCTGTCGCCCGCTCTCGCCCAGCCAAGACAAAAGATGTACGATGGGGTTCTTCGATGGCCATTTGGTGTGGGCTGTTGAGGGCACAGATGGGAATTCGGGTTAGGAAGCTTGTCCCGGGCCGGAGCTGGCCGGATCAAGCGTTGTTGTGGTTGGCGTTTTCGAGTGCGGACTCCAGCCTCGAACGCCATTTCTAAAGATAAGGGTGCGGAGGCGTCTAATGCGAACGTTCCGGTCTGTCTGTTTGTCAACGCTGGCATTTTTCTTGTTGACCTCACCTCTGCTGGTACGCGCGCAATCTGCCATGCAACTGGTTACGGTCACTCCCTGCCGGCTGCTTGACACTCGCCAGACGGGCGATCCGATTCAGGGTGGGACGGCCCAGACTCTTAACCTGCCGCAGTTAGCGCAAGCAGCCGGATGTGCCAATCTTTCCTCGGCTACTGCCTATTCGCTAAATGTCACCGTGGTTCCTCATAACGGATACTTGGGATATCTGATAGTGTGGCCGGCGGGAGAGTCCAAGCCCATGGTTTCCACCATGAACTCGCTGGATGGCCGCATCAAGGCGAATGCGGCGATTGTGGCGGCAGGAACGGACGGCGCTATCAGCGTTTACGCTAGCAATACCACCGATATAGTGCTGGATATCGACGCCTACTTCGAACCGGCAACCGCCTCCACGCTGACCTTCTATTCTCTGCCGCCCTGCCGCGTGATCGACACCCGAACCGGCGACGGCGGGCCGTTGCAAGCCTTTGTAGAGCGCTACTTCACCATACTGGGCAGCTCCTGTATTCCGCCCGGCGTGATTCCACTCGCCTACTCCTTTAACTTCACGGTAGTCCCCGAGCCGGCAGGTGAGCCGCTGGGGTACCTGACGGTGTGGCCGGCGGGAGAGCCGAAGCCCCACGTCTCCACCTTAAACAATCTTACGGCGACGATCGTGGCCAACGCGGCAATTGTAGCGGCGCCTGCCGGTAGCGACGGACAGATTATTGCCTACCCAGATGCGAGCACCAACCTGGTCATCGATATCAATGGCTATTTCGCATCTCCCTTCTCGGCTTCCGACCCCCTGGCGCTGTACACCGTTAATCCATGCCGGGTGCTGGACACGCGTCAAGGCAGCGGGGCCTTCAGCGGAGAATTTACGGTCAACGTAGAAGGTAGCCCTTGCCAAGTGACCGGAGCGGCGCAGAGCTATGTGCTGAACGCGACGGTCGTACCCCAGGGCGTGCTGGGATATCTGACGCTGTGGGCCAACGGCCAGCCTCGACCATTGACTTCCACGCTGAATGCCTTAGATGGGGTGGTCGCATCAAACATGGCGATCGTGTCCACCACCAATGGCTCCATCGACGCCTTCGCTTCCGGCACCACTAACCTGGTGCTAGATATTTCCAGCTACATGGCGCCACTGGCACCGCTAACGGTTCCTGCGCAGTCATTGCCCGGCGGCACAACCGGAGTATCGTATCCTCAAACGCAGCTGACGGCCAGCGGGGGTGAACCACCTTACGGTTGGAACCTAACGACCGGGAGCCTACCTCTGCCGCCAGGGTTGACGCTTAGCGCTACCGGGGTGATATCGGGCACGCCTACGGAGGGTGGAACATTTCCGTTCACGGTGCAGGTTACGGATGCCTTCAACCACATGGCAACGGCCAACCTGAGCATCACGATCACGGCTGGAGGGCTGGTGATCACGACAACTGACCTGCCCGCGGGCACGCAGAATGTCGCTTATAACGCAACTCTCGGGGCCGCCGGCGGCGATCCTCCGTATACCTGGAGTCTGGCGTCCGGTCATCTCCCCGCCGGCTTGAGCCTGAATGCCGGCAGCGGTCAAATCACTGGAACTCCTACCACGACCGGGGTATCGAGCTTTGCGGTGGAAGTGACAGACTCGCAGAGGAATACTGCTCAGGCAAACCTGCAGATCGTCATTAATGCGGCCACCACCAACAGTTCCCTAACCGGTAACTACGCGTTTTCGTTCAACGGCTTCAACCACGGCAAGCCGGTGTTCATGGCCGGAGGGTTCGTGGCTGACGGCAATGGAAACATTACCCTCGGCGTGCTGGACTTCAATTCCGGGTCCGGCAGTCCAGAGGCCGGCTACTCGTTCACCGGCACTTACAACGTTACGGCGAATGGCTTGGGAACCATGCAGCTGAATGTCACCACTCTGGGAGTGATGAACTTCCATCTGTCGGTTTCGAACGGAGGAAACGGCGCGCTTATCCAGGACAACCAGGACCCCAACACCCGCGGTTCGGGCGTGTTCTTCGTGCAAACCCCCTCTGAATTTACCGTTCCGCCGCCGGGTGGCTACGCGATCGGCACATTTGGCGCCGATGTGAACCTCAATCGCTATGCGAAGGCCGGCGCGTTCCAAGTGGGTCCCAGCGGTTCCGTCCCCAGCGGTACGGAGGACCTGAACGACGATGGTACGCTGGCTAGCAGGAACTATAGCGGCCAGTTCGATCCCCCGAGTCCGCAGACCGGCCGTGGACAAGCTTCCTTGAGCTTCCCCAATGGCGTAACCAACAACTACGCTTACTACGTTGTGTCTTCGGGCCAGTACATCATTCTGGGCACCGACCCATTGGTTAGCTTTGATCCCCTGACTCTGGGCTCGATACTGTCGCAAGCTTCCAGCAGCTTCACTAACAGTTCGCTGCAAGGCGTGGGCGTCTACGAAGTCGAGGGGGTCGCACCCAATGGTGGAAACCCAGTGCCCGACGCAGTCCTGGGATTCTTTACCGCTAACGGTAACGGCACAGCCACCGCTATCAACGACCAGAACAGCGGTGGAACCATCACTCAGCATCAAGTCTCGCAAGGTACGTACAGCGTTGCTTCCAACGGCAGAGTCACGCTCAGTGGCTTTACCGGAACGCCTCCCATCCTCTATCTCGTCAACACCAATCAGGCGTTTGTAGTAGGACAGGACAGCTCTGTGGCTTCCGGAATCCTGGAGCCGCAAACCGCCGTACCGCCTTACACTAACCTGTCTATCTTGGGCAACTACTTGGGTGCCACGACGACGCCGGTACAGTCGGCTATTGTGGATGCGGTTAGTTTTCTGTTCGCGGACGGAAACGGCAATATCAACGGAATCCAGAATTTCAGCGGCCCATCGGGCACCGGCACACTGGATCTTTCCGCGACCTACGAAGTGGACTCGACCGGCAGGGCGGTCATGACGGGAGCTCCCGCGGGAATTCTGTACGTCGTGTCGGCGAAGAAAATCGTTCTGCTCCCCACCGGCAATGCCCCGGCCCTGAGCAGCTTCAACCTGGGATTGACAAACTAGTTGTTTGCGACTGCCGCGGTTCAAACTGCCTTACGGCGTGATCTCGAATGCCACGCCGGCGTCGAACGTACCCCCGCCCTCGGCGGTGCCGTACAAGTTGCCCTGGCTATCGAACAGCAAGCTACCGTGCGGTCCTCCGCCATCGGTTTGACCGGTGAAATCGTGCAGCGAACTATAGGTCCACCCCTCGCCGGAAGGCGTCAGTTTGAAGACCGAGCCAGATGCATAGGCGCCGTCCGAGAAAGTCGTTCCGTAGAGGTTACCCGCTGGGTCCATCGTCAGGCTGGCCTTGGGTCCGGGAAACGTTCCCTGCCCGGAATAGGAAAAGCTGTACACGACACTGAACCGGACGAACGGGTTGGGAGCGCGTAGGAATTTTGTCCTAGTTGCAAACCAGTGTCAAGACGGATTTCCCCGTCCCTATCCGAAAACTGCTCAATACGACTACCATTTAAATAGTAAGGACCGTTCGGGCAATGCCAAACCGCCGACCGGTCTCAACTTTACGGAACTTTACGTTTCGTTCGGGTGAATTACTGGCGGAAACCAGATCAGGTCCACCCCTGAGGTGACGTTGCTGACCGATTTAACCGACGAGCAACTGCTTAGGCAGACTCTAGCCGGAGATGAAGACGCGTTTACCGTGCTGTATCACAGGCGGCAAGGGCCGATCTTTCGCTTTGCCCTGCACATGAGCGGGTCTGCGCAGATCGCCGAAGAAGTGACGCAGGATGTTTTCATGTTCCTGCTGCAGCGCGGCCAGGGCTTTGACGCCGAACGAGGCGCGCTGGGAGCCTATCTGTTCGGGGTCGCGCGAAACTATGTGCGCCGGGCGCTGGAGCGGAACTATCCGGAGATGATGCTGAGTAGTCCGGTGGAAGACGAAGCCGCTTCGCTGCTGGTGGAGAACGATCCCAGCGAAGGTATCGCCCGGCGCCAGACATCGGCGGCCCTCTGGAAGGCGGTGCTTTCCCTGCCGGAACATTATCGCGAGGTGGTGGTGTTGTGCGATTTGCAGGAGCAAAGTTATGCGGACGCGGCCGCGGCGATGGGCTGTGCCATCGGCACCATCCGATCGCGGCTGCATCGGGCGCACGACATGCTGAGCAAGAAGCTGCAACACTCGGCGGCGGTGGCCCCGGGGATGGCAAGCGTTACGGCGAGGTGCACATCATGACATGCCGTGAGTTCAAACATAGCGCTGCGGCTCTTACGTTGTGGGAGCTGTCGCGAAGCCGGGATGGGCAAGTCCTGGGCCATGCGGATGCGTGCGAGACCTGCGAAATGTGGTTGCGGAAACAGCGCTCTCTGGCGGCGTCGATGCGGACGCTGCAGGCACAAACCGCCGGGCTGGAGGCTGGCCCTGATGTAGAGCGGGCGCTGCGGGCGGCATTCCGGCGGACGGCCGCGACCAGCACCGCTTCCCCGCTCAGTGGCGTGGAGCGATACTCCGATTCTTTGCCGTTGGATCCGACCGACGGCCTTACGCCGCTGGCGATGCGGCTGAGCCGGTTCTTCGAGATTGGCGCCTATGTGGCCGTGGCGGCGGCGATGGTGGTGGGAGTTTTCCTGGGCGTCCAGCTCTTGCAGCAGCGCTCCCGAGCTTCCGGAACGAAAATAAGTCCGGTGCAGGGCGCGTCGGTGCCCGCAAGCACGCAGCCGGTCGCACAGAAACCTGCGCCGAGCCTGGTGGAAGAGTCTTCCATATCGAGCCCCGAACGGCAACCAGTCACCGCTGCAGGAAGCAGAGTGCGACGCCAGCGTCCGTCGGCCGAGAGCCAGACGGCTGCTGCCGCAGGGCCGGTTGTGGCTGACGTATCGCAGACCAGTACTGACGACGGCTATGTCGCCTTGATGTTCTGCGATCCGCTGAGCTGTTCCAGCGACTCGCAGGTGGTGCGGATGGAGTTGCCGGCGACCGGCAATACCGCCAGCCAGGGTGTACAGCCGCAGATGGCTGACGTGGTGGTCGGCTACGACGGAGTGGTACGGGCGGTCCGTATTGTGAATTGAAGGAAGTTAAAACTCAAGGGCAAGTTCGAGGATGAGGGTGAAACGATGATGAGATTTGCACGTGTTCCTAGCGTTGTGAAGTGGGTGTTGTCTGGCGTGTTGGCAGCGGGAGTATCGGTATCGGCGGCCGCGCAGAGCGAGCCCGGACCGCCTCCACCGCCTCCCGGTGGACCGGGGATGATGCAAGGGCCCGGCTTCGGAGGAGGGTTTTTCCACGAAGAAGTCGGCGAAGGTAGGGTGGTCAAGAGCGCGCCGATGACAGCGACCGTGACTATGACGCGCGATACCACATTGTCTGACGGGAACACCATCCACACCGATAATCAGACCACCATCTACCGCGATTCGGAGGGCCGTGTCCGGCGTGAGATTGGTTTCGAGCTGAACACTCCAACCACCGGAGCCACCAAGCGGACCATGATCGTGATTACCGATCCGGTCTCCGGCAACCGCTATATGCTCAATCCACAGAACAAGACGGCGCACCAGATGCCCATGCATCCTCCCAAGTCGCCTAACGGCGCGCGTGAAGGGGAGCGGGGAGATCGAGGAACGGGACATGAGAGCGCCAACGTCACCACTGAGTCCCTGGGCACCAAAGCCATCCTCGGACTGCAAGCTCAGGGCACGCGCGTGACTCGCACCATTCCGGCCGGCCAGATCGGCAATGCCAGGGCCATCTCGGTGGTGACCGACCGCTGGGAATCGACCGCGCTGCAGATTCCGCTCAGTATGACTCACTCCGATCCTATGATGGGAACGGTGGCCAGCAACGTCACCAGCGTCAATCGCGCCGAACCCGACGCCTCGCTGTTCCAGGTGCCGTCGGATTACAAGATCGAAACCGGCAAGCCGGGCGACATGATGTACATGCCGGCCGAGCGGAAGCCCCAGGACTAACAAGCCACGAAGCCTGCCTTTTAGCGGCGGAGGTCTAACCAGACCTCCGCTTTTTTTTGTCCGTGTGTATGAGGAATTGAGTTACGAGAGTGGGGTCAGCGGAGGTTGCGTCCCTGGGTCGAAGGCAGAGTTCTTATATTGTTTCGCCCTTCGAGGTGGGTTTTCGACCGTGTCTCCCCATCGCGAATACGAAATTGTATTCTCACACAACCCACGGATTTAACTAACCACTAGCCCCTGCCCTTCAGTCCTTGGCCATCGCGTAGTAGCCTTGGCGCGCCTGCACCTTGTAATCGCCTTTGGAGTGAATCTGGATTTTGCGATAGGACCCATCGAGCTTGGTATCGGTGGGCGTGTATCCGATGTTGTACTGGCTGCGCAACTCGTTTTGGATCTGGTCGAAGGCCTGCTTCAACTTGTCCTGCTTGTTGCCTACTTCGATCACGCGGCCGCCGGTCTGTTCCGCCAGCTTGCGCATATCGTAGTCGCCGCTGTAACCAAAGCCGCCGTAAAATCCCCGGTCGGCAATCAAAATCACGTAGCAGATGGTGTCCGCCTTTTGGGCCGCTTCGATGGCATCCTGGATCTTCAATCGGCTGCCCTGATCTTCGCCGTCCGTGAAGATAATCATCGCTTTGCGTCCGACTTCGTTTTTTAGCTTCTCGTTCGCGCCCAGATAGATGGCGTCGTACAGCAGCGTTCCTCGCGGCGTAGTCGGGATGGGCCCGCCGCCCAATCCCGGCGGGCCACCGCCCATGCCGGCATTGATCTGCATCTTGTTCAGCGAGCGCGTCAGGTCGCGCACGTTGTTGGTAAAGTCCTGATCGAGATCGACATCGACGTCGAAGTTAATCACGAAGGCCAAATCCTTGGCGCGCAGCACGGCACGCAGGAACTCGGCGCAGGATTCCTGCTCGATGTCCAGCACCCGCGTCTGGCTGGCGCTGGTGTCGATCATGATTCCCAGGGTCAGCGGCTGGTTCGATTCGGCGGAAAAATACTTGATGGTCTGCGGCTTGCCGTCTTCCATGACCTGAAAGTCGTCCTTGGTCAGGTTAGGGATCAGCATGCCGTGCTTGTCCTTCACGTTGAAGAACACGTTGACCACGTTGACCTCGGCCTTGAAGGTCTGCAAAGGCTCATCGCTGGCCGGCGGCGGCGCTTGCTGCTCCTGGGTGGGAGCCTGGGCTGGGGGGGTCTGCGACTGCGCCGCCAATGTCAGGCACGACGCCAATATCAGGCACACGACGGAAACAAAGTGGGGAAAACGGGAAAACCGCATAGCTTCTCTTTCCTATGGATGCGTCCATTGTAGTGCACGGCGAAGGAATCAGCGACGAAAGCTGCCCTGACGTGCCGGTCGGTTATACTGGGCAGAGTTCTGGCAATCTTGGAGACGACAGAGACCGATGTTCAATCGCCGATTGAGCTCTTGGATCAGAGGCGCCGTGCTGCCGGCGGTCCTCACCTTTGCCACAGCTTACGCCATGCCCCAGGGGCAGAAGCTGCCTGACGCTCCAGCGCCCCAGAACAACGCGCCGGTGCCCAACGTCAACGTGCCGCCGCCGGGTGCACCGGATGACCAGGGTCCTTCGTCATCCAATGAAAACCCCGAGCCGCCGGCAAATACTCGCGACGCTGGTCAACCGCCGGCGCCCGGCCAGACCAATCCTCAGCCGCCGCCTCCCGGCTCGCAAGAAATCAAGACGGTACCGCCCGGCAGCGTGTCCAGCAGCGGCGAAAGCGGACGCGACGAATTGATGACGCTGCAGAAAACCGTCAGTTTCGTGACCGTTCCGGTCACGGTGAAGGACGACGGCGGCAAGCTGGTTGACGGCCTACTGGCCAAAGACTTCAGTATCTATGAGGACGGCACGCTGGAGAAACTCACCCTCTTTACCAGCGATCCCTTCCCGTTATCGGCGGCGCTGGTCATCGATCAGGGCTTGCCCGACCCGGTGCTGCGTAAGATCAACCAGACATTTGGGGCTTTGGGGGGTGCGTTCGGTCCGTTCGACGAAGTGGCTGTGTTCACCTACGGCAACACGGTCAACAAGCGTCAGGATTTCGGCAACGCCACGCGTATGCAGCTGGCCTTGCAACGCATCCGCGATGACTCGGGCGCGAATGCCGGTGCATCGGTGGTCGGCGGCCCGTTCGGGGCCGGACCTCAGACCAACAGCAAGCCCATGCCGGGTGCCATCCAGGTGCAGACCCCGGCGCGTGAATACCACGTGCTCAACGATGCCATCCTGATGGCGGCGCAGGAGCTCGCGCATCGCCCCGCTGCCAACCGCAAGATCATCTTCGTTATCAGCGACGGCCAAGAGAACGGCAGTCGCGCCAGCTACACCCAGGTATTGAAAGTGTTGCTGACCGATGGAATTGCCGTCTATGCCATCGGCGTGGATACGGCCGCGATGCCGATTTACGATAAGGTCGCCAAAGCCCGCATTCCCGGTTTCGGATATAGCAACATTCTGCCGCGCTATGCCAACGCTACCGGCGGCGACGTGCTCGACGAGTTCTCCAAGGAGTCGATTGAAAGCGCCTACCAGCGCATCACCATGGAAGCCCGCAATCAATACACCCTGGGCTATAACACGGCGCAGAAGCCGTCCAGCAATTATCGCGACATCGAGGTTCGGGTGAAGCGTCCCGGTCTGGAAGTCTTTGCCAAGCACGGATACTATCCCCTGCCGCCGCAGCGCGACCCAGGCACACCATCCCCCGCCGAGCAGCCTCCGCCGGGAGCGGCCGCGGCGCCACCACCGCCGTCGCAGTAAGACCGCACTTGGCACTTGGCCGTTAGAACCTATCAACCCATCTCATAAATCGCAGGAGCTGAGGTTTGCTCAAGCCCCGGCTTCACCGGTTGCTGAAAAAGTCGGATCGACATGTTTTGAAGGGGCGCACCTTTAGGTGCGCCCTCCTAAGCCCCTTTTTTTTTGCCATTCCTCGCGGGCTTCTGCCCGCGAGAAATCTGCTTTCCCGACTTTTTCAGCAGCCTGGTCAGCCGTGCCGCAGCCTGGTCAAGAATGACTTGGGCTTCAGCCCCTGCGAGACCTTGTTTTTACCGGGGCTGGAGCCCTGACGTTTACTGCGCCTCGCTCGGCGCGGCCAGGAAACCAGCCCTCAGCAATGTCCTGTGGCCGAAACCGCGAGCGCCGGCGGACTATGCCGAGCCGGATGGCTTTCTCTTCTTTCGTCGAAGCACTCGCTTGGTTTGCCCCACCCGGCGAATAATTTGGAACCAACTCCTCCCGCCGGGTTAATCAATTAGATGAGCCTACCTCGGGGGAACTGTCGATTCAGTTTGGCGGTTGCATTCACCCTGGCTATTTTCTTGACAGCTTCACTTGCACAAGACATAACTCTTCACGGCGGTACCACTGTCGTTCTGGTGCCCACGCTAGTGACAAACATTGCCGGCGAGCCGGTCTTTGGACTTTCGGCTGCCAACTTCTCGGTTTATGACAACGGGGTCGAGCAGAAGGTCCATCTGGACGAAGACGCACCGGCGGC
The DNA here is from genome assembly GCA_003165795.1 of Acidobacteriaceae bacterium. GTDB lineage: Bacteria > Acidobacteriota > Terriglobia > Terriglobales > Acidobacteriaceae > Bog-257. Next base: position 22,469 of record PMWW01000184.1, on the reverse strand, counting down.
GCAAACCTCGGTGGTGATTGCCGTCGAGAAGGGACACTCGGCCGATGGGACCCTCGACAAGGTGCGCCGGTTAGGAAGCTTGCTGTACCCCATTGTGGGAGAAGGCAGAGGCGAAGTCGCGGTGGTGGCCTTCGATGACAAGCCGGAGGTGAAGCTGGATTTCACCGCGAACCTTGACCAGGCGACGAAAGCCCTCACCCAGATTGCCCCGGGAAGCTACGGCTCGGCGGTGCTAGACGCCATCGCCTATTCCACGCAAATGCTCGATTCTCGCCCGCCAACCAGTCGCAAGGTCCTGTTTCTGGTGAGCGGTCCAAACGACGACAATAGCAAGGCGAGTATCCCTGAAGTCATGCGCCAGATCGAACGCAGCAACGTTTTGATCTATAGCGCGACCTATTCGCAGACGGCGTCTTCCAAGATCGGCGAGACGATTGCCGATCCAGCCCAGCATCCGGTGAATCTTCTCGGCGCTTTTTCCAGCCTGCTGAAGTCGGCGAAAGAGAATGTGCCGAAGACGGTGGCGGAGATGTCGGGTGGCGAGTATCTGCCATTCCACGACGAAAAAGTGCTGGAGCAGGAGCTGGCCGGCGTCAACAATCATTTCTTCAATCAGTACCTGCTCAGTTTCACGCCCAAGAAGTTGGCCCTGGGACAACATTCTCTGCGCGTCGTAATTGTCGATCGCAGCGATCTGGTAGTGACCGCCCGCACCGGCTACTGGGTAGGTGAGGCGCTGCCGAAGGACGCAGCGGAGGGAAAGTAGTAGCTAGCTCTGGCGCCATTGTAAAATCTAGCGAGAGCTGGTTTCAGGGGAGCTTGTGAAGAGAATTACAGCCTGCACTCTGTTTGTCCTTCTTGGCCTAGCGCTTTCCCTCCCGTCCGCTGCCCATGCCAGTTCGAAATCGGCGCAGCGGAAAGCGCAGAAGCAATCGCAGAAGGCCACGAAGAAGTACATGAAACAACAGAAGAAGCAACAAAAGAAGCAGCTAAAATCACAAAAAGCGGCGAACAAGAACTGGAATAAGAACCACCCGCGAACTTACTGATCGATAGCGTTACTGCGGGATGGTGGTGTAATCGACTGTTCTCAGTGTCCTACGGCGGTCGCAGAGATCTCAATCGGCTAGGCATCCCGAATTAGGAACCGGCCTTTTCTAGACTTGCCCCCTTCATTTACTCGTCGATTCTTGGCAGGCGTCACTGCCAAGCGATTGCCGCCAGCGATGAAATGGTCGTGAGAGAGACTCATGGCCCCTATCCATAAACTTACCGTTGCACCCTGGCTGTTCCTGGTTTTCGCTTTGATGCTGCTGGCAGGATGCGGCGGCTCTTCCCGCCCCGATCCGCCAGCGCCACCAACTCCCAGTCCGCGGAGCGCCAACAATCTTAATCTGATCTTCGTAGTCAGCGAGGACTTGGCGTATCAGGCTTCTGGCGACGTCAATCCCAAGACCGCCAACCTCACCAATCAGGGGTTGCAGCGCTCGCTCCAGATGGCCACGTTCTTAAAGCAGCAGGTGCTGGGGACGAAGAATGTAACCGGCATCTACACGCTGGAACCGATGACTCATCCGCAAACTCCCGGCCAGTACCCTGACATGGCCGCATTTGAGACGATGCAGCAGTTCGCTATGCTGAATCAGATCCCCCTGTCCGTTGTGGGGGAAGCTCCTTATACCGCCAACAGCTATGGGCTCAATGCATCGTATGGGCCGGGATCGGTACCCAGCGGAGTTGCGACGCCATCGCCGTTGTTTCCCTGCTCGGATTGCCAAGGTCTCGATTTCGAAGATCAGGAAGGCAACAACGAAATCCTGGTAAACGGTATCGTCAAGGCCAACCAGCCGGGCTTCTATGTCTTCTCGGCGCCGTGGGAGACCATCAGCCGCCTGCTGACCAAGATCAACCAGCAAGCAGGATATGGCCTGACTCTACCGGCAAGCTATGCCGGGCCTAACTATATTTATGCGATCTCGATCACCCCGGGGGGGAGCGCCAGCCTGGTTACTTACAACAGCAATCTGACTCCACTTTCCACCTATCCTGTGCTGCCCGCGCCGCCGATCGTTGCCGCTGCCTGCACAGCGCAGACGCACTTCAGCATCGTAGTGACCGGGGGTCAGGGAGGCGCTGTCGTTCCGGCGGGAATCAACACCAATGAAACCGTGTATTGGATTCGACATGCCGAGGCCCATCCCCAGGATTGGTGGGAAGACGGCAACTATGTCGGTGCCGGGCAGTGGCGCGCGCTGGATCTTCCCAATGCGCTGCGCGGGAAAATCAATCCCAATCAGGTTTATTCGATCGACCCGGCCCAGATCACGCCCGGCAGCGACGGCCCCTCGGGTCAGTCCTCCTGGTCGTATGTCAGGCCTTCCCTGACCGTCGAACCGTACGCCATCGCCAACGGTTTGCCTTACAATTTGGCCGCGAGCTTTGACATGATGGATCAGAACCCGCCCCAGCTATCCACGGTGGCCAGCGCTTTTTTCTTCAATGGCGGCAAATTTTCCAACCAGACTTTGCTGGTGGCCTGGGAGCACGATCACATTCCCCCGACCGTCAATGCGCTGCTGGCCAGCTATCACGGCAACGGGCAACCGGCGCCAGATTGGCCGCATCCCGACTATGACACGATCTGGACGGTGATCCTCGACGCTCACGGCAACTTAACCGTTAACAACACGATGTGCGAGGGCATCAACTCCGCGACGCTGCCGGCCACGCCTCCTCAATTCTGATTGTCTTTACGGCTGCAGGATCTGAATAGAAAAGGGGCACTGCCAGCGTGCCCCTTGGTTTTCTGCTCTTCTGTTTTTGCCTACGGCACTTCGATCAATTCGATCTTGCCGTCCTTACGACGATGCAACACCTTCACTTTACCTTTGGCGTCGCGGAAGACAAATACCTCGCGGTCGCGGAACTCGCATTCCTTTACCGCTTCCTCCACCGTCATGGGACGCATCGCCACCGCATCGCTGTTAGGCACCAGGTGGGCCTCGGTGGTACGGGCGATGGAGGGAAACTTGTGCACCACCACCGGGACCGCGGTCGCCGAAGTGGCCCCCACGGCAATCTGCATCTCGGCATCTCCCTCAACCGGGGCCGTCCAGCCTTTGTCTTTCGGCTTACGGGTGGTAGTGCGGCGACGGCCATTGTAGCGCAGCGCCTGGGTTTCGATGTGTTCCAGCGCCTGGTTGACGGCCGCGATCATGTCGGTCGCCTCAGCCAGCCCGACCAAGTGACCGCGTCGCCGCGTCACCGTGATTTCTGCAATGTTGCGATGCTTTTCAACCGCGAGGATGACCTTGCTCTTGAAGTTGTCACCCAGAATTTTGGTGAGCTTGGTGAGGCCCGATTCGACCTCGTCACGAACGGCGGGAGTTATTTCATACTGCCGGCCAACATACTCTACTGTCATTGAGCTCCCTCCTCGCCCCAGCCTGGTTCTTTGGTCCTTTGGTTTGGCCGCGGCGGTTTTCACCACAACGGCGTCGGTCAGGTCTAAGCCACGCCGCGCACGATTGCGGTATGGGACCTGATGGAGGCGCCGGTACAGCAGCTAGTTCTTTACTCTGCGCTGGTGGGTGCTCGGGATGCGCATATCTTCCCTGTACTTCGCAACCGTGCGGCGAGTGACCTGGATGCCCTGCGACTGGAGGATGCGGGTGATCTGCTCGTCGGTCAACGGCCTGGTGGGATCTTCTTCTTCGATGAGCTTCTTGACCCGGCGCTTGAGGATGAGCAGTGACGTACCGCTGCCCTCAGGTCCGTTGACGCTCTCGCTAAAGAAGTATCGAAGTTCGAAGACGCCTTGCGGGGTGTGAGCGTACTTGTTGGCCACGGCGCGGCTGACGGTTGAGGGGTGGACTCCAATCTCCTCCGCCACTTCCTTGATCATCATGGGCTTCAGAAAATCGATACCCTGGTCAAGGAAATCGCGTTGCCGGTCCAATATCGAGTAGCAGACCCGCAAAATCGTCTGCTTCCGCTGCTCGATGTTCTTGATCAGCTGGATGGCCGACTTGTAGCGCTCTTTGACGTAGTTGCGCACGTCCTTTTCCGCCACATCGCGGCTCAGTAGCTTGCGATAGGAGGGATTCAGGCGCAACTGCGGGACCTCCTCGTCATTCATCAGGACGAGATATTCCTCGCCCTGCTTGATGAAAGCTACGTCGGGCTCGATCAGCCGCGTTTCCGTCTTGTTGTAGCGCAGCCCTGGTCGCGGATCGAGGGTACGGATGAAATCCATCGCACTCATCACCGCTTCCAGGGGACGGCCCATGGCTTTGGCAACTTCCTTGTAATGCTTGTTCTGCAGCGCGTGCAGATGCTGGTCGACCAGTACCATGGCATCGCCCAGGGCTTCCAGCTCAGCCACCAGGTTACCGTTGCCGTTCTTGCGATCGATGCGCTTCAGGTCGTGTAGTTGAGCCAGCAGGCATTCCCGCAAATCGCGCGCACCTACGCCAATGGGGTCCATTTGCTTGACCAGATCTATGGCTTCGCCCAAGGCATCCCGGCTGAACGAAACGCGAGCGGGCACGGTACGCGGAGGCACCAGCGTAGGACGAGCAGACTCCGGCGCCGCGCTCTGCGGCGGTGTCTCGACCAGTCCGCCGGCGGAGAACTCTTCCTCGGCAACGGCTATGTTGGAGGCTGAGATTTCGGGCTGGGTCTCATCGGTGACAGGCGCCGACATCGCCGGAGCAACCGCGGAATCGCCGCAGACCGGCTCGGCTCGCGGTGCATTTGCCTCATCGTTGGCCAGGCCGAGTAATTCGTCGTCCGTGGCTGTCAGATAGCCTTCCTCGTTCAGATTGCCGATGACCAGCTCGGCCGCCCTATACACGTCTTCCTTGACATGCAACGATCCCAGTTGCCACATCAGGTGGTCGGTCAAAGTGCTGGGCTTGGAGAGGAAGTTCTCGAACGAGGGCTTCTCGCTCTCTTCCATTTCAATCGAGGTGCGCAGTCCGGGATCGAGATACTCCGAGAAGAACGAGCCGAAATCGATTTCTTCGAAAGGATCTTTCTCTTGCGTAGTCGCGGCCGGCTGCTCTTCCTGCGCTGCCGCCGAGCTCTCGCGCTCCATCTTTTCTTCGCGGGCGGAAACTTCGTCCAGCAACGGTACTGAATTCTCCAGCTCTTCCAGGACGGGGTTTTCCGTCAACTCGGCATTGATCATGTCGGCCAGCTCAAGCTTGTTGAGCGCCAGCACGCTGACCATCTGCACAAGCCCCGGGGTCAGAATCTGCTTCTGAGAAACTTTGAGGTTTAATTTGGGCTGCAGTAAAGCCATTCGACGGAACCCTGAGGAGATTTGCTCCTCGTTTGAATTTTAAACCAACGAGAAGCTCTCGCCTAAGTAAACTCGCTTCACTTCCGTATCGTTTCCCAACTGCTCCGGTGTGCCGGTCCGGAAGATTCTGCCTTCGTTAATGATGTAAGCCCGATCGGTCACCGACAATGTCTCACGTACATTATGGTCCGTAACCAGCACTCCGATCCCACTGGCTTTCAAATCAAAGATGATCTTTTGCAGGTCCAGTACCGCGATGGGATCAATACCAGAAAAGGGCTCGTCCAACAAAATGAACGAAGGTGAGATGCACAGGCAGCGCGCAATCTCGACTCGGCGTCGTTCCCCTCCCGATAGCGCATAGCCGCGGTTCTTGCGAATGACGCCCAGCCCCAACTGGTCAATCAGCTTTTCCGTCCGCTCGCGGCGTTCGTGCCACGACATCGACTGCGCTTCCAGCACCGCAAGAATGTTGTCCTCGACCGTCAGCTTGCGGAAAATGGACGGCTCCTGCGGCAGATAACTAATGCCATGGTTCCGTGCCCGCAGGTACATCGGCACGTTGGTGATGTCATACCCATCGATCAGCACCCGCCCGCTCTCGGCGGGAATCAGTCCAACGATAATGTAGAAGCTGGTGGTCTTGCCGGCGCCATTGGGCCCCAGCAGGCCGACAACCTCACCCTGTTTTACGTGAACGCTGACCCCGCTGACGACCCTGCGACCGCGGTAGCTTTTGCCGATCTCATCCGCTGATAACGTCTGCATTTACTTCGTGGTACGTGCGCGTGTAATGGTGGGAGAAGAACGTTTGCTCTCTACCAGCACCCTATCATCGTGACTATAGAAAGTCAACGAATCGCCCCATACCGTGCCCCGTTCGGCATCAAAAATGCTAGGCGATCTTCCGGTCAGAAAATACTTGCCGTCATCCGCGGTATATACCAGCCGGTCGCCGACGGCGCGGCGGTTTGGCTCGGTCACCACGACCTTCCCGGTCGCAACTATATGATCGATCTTACTTGGCGAATCAGAGCCGGGCAGCGACGGCCCTTTTTGCTGGGCCGGCTTCTGCGCTACGGTCGTGCCGTTGCTACTGGGATCGGGCTCAGCCTCCTTCAGGTACACGTCGAGCTGTTGCGTGGTGACGGTACCGGTCGTGGTTTTGGCCAGTACATTGCCGGTGTACCGTGCCAGACGCTCCACGTCCACGTAGGTTAGTTTGTCCGCGGTCACGTCCACGGGCGTGATTTTCCCGTCCTGCGACTCCTGCACGAAAAGGCTGGAAACCTTCTGCGCTTTGTCCGACTCGGCAAACAGGGCGCGCTTCTGGTTATCGAAGTCCATCTTCGGCGCCCGCACCACGTTCCCCCCCTGCCAAAGCCGCACATTGCCGGTGTAGTGAGCGATGCCCGGCTGGCGGAACGCCGTCATATGCTCGGCGGTAACGTGAATGGGGTCCGAGTTTGCCAGCAGAGCACCGTTGGGCTGGGGCTTCAGCTCGCTGTACGTAGTTTTCACGTCGTCTTCGGCAAAGCCTTCGCCGGTCTGGCGGTTCATGCGCACATGGACCGCGGTCGTCGTCATGCCGCCGTCGATCACTCGCGGCGATCCCGTCAATACCAGAATCTCGTCGCCCGGCGTGTATGTGGCGACATCGGCGAACGCATCCCGGCCTCCGGTGGTGCTGGGATTGGCGGAAGCTTCGTGATACGCGAAGTTCCCGGTCTGAATCAGCTTTTCGACCCCGCCGTCCGGCGCAAACGTCACGTCCAGCTTGTCTGCCGTGCTGACCTTGTCGGGCGCACCGGGCGTGGTCGATACGATCCGCGAATTGGGCCAGCCGTGCAGCGTCTGCAGGCGATTGTTGTCGTCGAAGGTCGCATGAAACTTGCCGGCCGTAGCTACCGTGGTCGAGTTGCTTCCCGTGTCCTGACCACTATTGACGGGATTCTTCGCGGACTTCGGTCCCGGCGGCATGGGCAAGATGGTGATGGAGGCTTTGCCGACGGTGTCGCCGGTCTTGATCTGGTTGCCATTTTCCAGTTGAAAATCAAGCTGGTCGGCAGCAATCTCCATCGGCTGGCCGTGGGTACCTGACTTCTGCGGTTGCGGATCTTGCATCATGCGCGCGTTCTTCACCATATGAAAGCGCGACGGCTGGTCCTGGTCCTCGAAGTCAATAATGAAGGTGTCGGCCGATCCGTGTGCGACGCTGGCGCCGTGAGTGTCGAACCTGGCACCCCCCGACAATATCGCCTGTTGCACTGAATTCTTCGGGCCCATGTTGAGATCGCCGCGTGGGCCGGCGACGTCGATGATGGTGGGACCGCGGATTTCGATATGGACGTTCCCTTCCGCAATCACGTGTTGCACCGTGTTGTCTGGCTCGAACAGCAAGGTCCCCTTGTCCGCGGTCAAGGTGCGGTCCGGCTGATCGATCTGCGCATTCAGCAGGACCGCCTGCCGGGGAACTTTCTGAATTACTCCGCTGCTGCCGGTGATGGTGGCCGGGTGATCACCGGTTGTGACGATATGCACGTCCGACTTCAACTGCAATTCATTGTTCTTGGAATCGTAGTACGCGCCCTTGGCTGATCCGGTGGCCTGCTCGGTTTGGAAGTAGACGGCTTCATCGGTCTGCGCAATTCCGGTTTTTTGGTTAAACGTCAGGGAGTGAGTCAGCAGGTGTAGTGGGTTCTTCAGCTCGTCCGGAGGGGCCTGATCGGGCTTCAGTGGGCCTTCGGCGTTCCCCTGCAAGTCGATGTGGACTTCACCCATGGCGTTGATGTCGCCACTCTGCGGGTCATAAGTGAATTGATTACCGTAAATCTGGTCGAACCGATCGTGGGTGCGGCCATACACCACGATGTGTACGTTCCGCAGATCAGCGTGCCCACCTGCCTTGAATTGCACGGCCTTGGAAGCGCGAATGGTATAAATTGTGCGGCCGGCTTCGGATTTGGAAAGCGAGAAGCCGTCGCTAGTCTGCTGAATGTCGAATCCCAGCTGCTGAGGAACGTTATGCAACGTAGGACCGACCCGGGAACGGGCAATCCAGTACGAAAGGGTGACGATGGCGACCAGTACACACACTCCCACCACCAGCCACTTCCGCACCTGAGCTAACGATTGCAACATCTGTGATCGATATTACGCTAGTAGTCGGGGCCGGCCTAACCGGCAGCGACCGCCGATTAGCAGTCCAGCAGCGAGCAGCTTTTCCCCGGCGTGCGAATGACCAGGCAGTCACACGGCATGTCATGCAGCGCCTGGCGGCGCTTGGTCCAACCCGACATCATGAAGCCGATAGTCACACAGAAAAGAGACAGAAACTTCATCAGGTGGCGGACCGTTGCCTGCCCGAAAGACATCGTATCGCCGTCGGACGTGACCACCTGCAGGCCCAGCAGACGCTTGCCCACGGTGGCGCGCCACGCCGAGCTCTCGGTGAACGCACAATACAACCAGGAACCGACAGCCATAATTGGGACAAAAGCGTATCCGGCGGCAAACTTCGAATCGAAGCGGGAAAGCCCCAGGAGATGCCCATACCGCCCCAGCGCAAAATCAATGGCTGCGGTTAGCAGCAGCGCGCCCGTCGCCTCCAGGCAGACGTCTATGACTCCCGCCCATACCCGCAACCAGAAACCTGCGTACTCGACTTTGTCCGGCGTAGAGGGCGCGGACTTTCCATCGGACTGGGCAACTGGCGCGTGCCCTGCGGTCTTAATCGGCGGGTCGTTCAGGAGGTCTCCACAAAACAGACAGAACCTTCCGTCCGGCAAGAGGGTGTTGCCACAGCTTGCGCATACCCTATCAAGCACCATCTCCATCGGGTCAAAATACTACGCCCGTGGCGCAGGCATGTAAAGCAGGCCACATTTGCGAGAACTTATCGACCTGGCAACTCCACTGCAATGCCAACTTTTACAGCCGATGTTGGGCACTGATGTGCCCCGTTTGCGGGTTGAATTCATCATAGTTGAAGTGCATAATAAAGTTCGGGGGTACTCGCCTCTGCGAGTTTTCCCGAAGTTCGGGAGGTCGGGCCCATGGTGTGTAAATTGTCATTCCTGCTGTGTCTCATTGCTCTAGCACCAGGAGCAGCTTTTGCCGGAGTCATTCCATCCAGCGGCCCCGAAACTGGCGGAGCCGTCAACCCGGGCCAGCCATTTGCTTCTAACTTCGACAATGACATCTTCGAAGCCAATTGGGGACTTCCCGGCCTGAGCGCCAGCAGGCCCGCTCCTAACGGCCCAACCATCGGCAGTTTCCAGAACTTCGAGGGAAACGTGTTTGAGGATCGCACCAGGGCCATACTTGGACAAGCCGGTAGTTGTGTTAGCGGCGCTGCGGGGAGCACCGCATTCTGCGCCCTATCCTATGCGTCTCCAAGAGGCGCCGGCCCGATTGGCGACAGCATACTGCTGCTTACCCCACCCTCGGGCGACTATTTGACCGGCAGCGATCCGTTTTCCATCAACAGTAGCTTCGCCGGCGCTGAACCAAGCCGCGCCAGTTTTTCTAGTGACGTTCCAACGGTAGTGCCCGAGCCGGGCAGCCTGATCCTGTTGGGCACGGGAATCCTGGGGATTGCAGCCGTTCTTCGCATTCGCCGGCGGCGGCCGTAAACCAACTTTTGAGTAATTGAAAAAGCCGGCGTCACCCGACCCGGCTTTTCTTGCCGCTAACCAGTACCCTGCTTGTGTGAGTTCGAGTTATTTCCCAAGACCCCCGTTCCCATTAGCGGTGAGAGGGCCATTACCATTGTCTATCCGCCGCACCGCTAGTTTCCGGGTTGTGCGTGATCCAGCAGTAATCCGGACAAAATTCTGGAAGCCCGCGTCGATAACTGGATTGCAGGTCAGCTTCCGAATAGCTCTTCTCGATGAAGGTCCCGCTTTCTCGCAACATTTTTCATGCCGAATATGCCGCCACAGCTTCTCTGGTTCCGGCATGAAAATTATTGTTCGCGGGAGCAGGTTTGCCGGATCGATGTGCAGGGCGCGCCGCACTGGGCCAGCTACGGCGAGCGATCCGGTGAGCAGCACAGTGAATGCAACCGCAGCCAGTACAAACGGGTCCTGTGCCGACGCCTGGTAGACGATCGCCGAAAGTACTCGGCTCGCGGCCACACCCAGCAGCATCCCAACGACTGACCCGCCGGCCAGCAAGACCAGCATACGACCGAGCGCGGCCGAGAGAATCTGCCTGGCCTGCGCGCCGAGGGCGACCCGAATGCTCAACTCGCGCAGCCGCTTGCTGACCGTATATGAGGCCAAGCCGAAGGTCCCGGCGATCGAGAGCAGAAGTCCAAACGCGCCGAAGAGGCCGAGGGCGACGGTAGCCACCCGGGACACAAAGAATGTGAGTCCAAGCTGGCTGTTCCAGGCGCTGGATGCCCGGATAGGAACGGCGGGGTCAAGATCACGGACCACTTTGCGAATGGTGGCTGCCATATCGTTGGTGGCCACGTCGGAGGAATCTGGCCGTATCCGGACGATGAGCGATGTTTGAGTAGTTGTTTTCTGCGAGATCGGGAAGAACGCTACCGCTTCCTGATCTTCAGTAAGTGTCAGGTACTTTCCATCGGCCACGATGCCCACGATCTGGACCGGCTGGCCGGAGCTGTTCTTGAAATAGCGGCCGACGGCGTCATCGGAGTGGAAGAGGCGCCGGACGAATTCCCGATTCACCACCGCAACGGCCGGGGTCTTCTCAGTGTCGGTAAAGCTTACGTCGCGTCCCGCGAGCAGGGGTGTCTCAGCGGCGGCAAAGTATCCGGGTGAGACGCTATAGTCGTAGGCATCAAAGGCTCGGTTGGAGGGCCTGAAATCGGTAGTTTGTTGAGAGAAGACATTAGAATCGGCCGTATCCAGCGAGAGGGGCGTGGATTGCCCGTAGCCTGCCGCTTCCACTCCCGGGAGCTGCCCGACCCTTTGCAGCAGTTGGCGCTGGAAATGGTCGGCAGCCGGGCTCGAATAGCCAGCCTGGCTGAGTTCGAATTTCGTCAGCACAGCATGCTTGGGATTGAAACCCATGTTCATGTTCAGGGCTTTGCCCAGGCCACGCAGCGAGACAAACGCAGCCGTGACGGTGACGCAGCAGAGCGCGACCTGGGCCGCCAGCAGCACATCGCGAAGCGCCCAGCGGCGTCCCCTGGAGGATTGGGTTGCGCCGCTCTTAATGGCTTCATTGGGATCGGTCTTGAATATCTGCCGCAGTGGCATTACCCCGAACACCACGCCGGCGAGCAGCGAGATCAGCAATGCCATCAGGACCAACGATGCCTGCGGCATTAGTACGTGGAAGCCCATCGGGTATTCGGTGGGTGGGTGCCAGTTAGCCAAGCCAGTGAGCGCGGTCCAGGCCAGCGCGCAGGCGCATGCGCCTCCGAGGATCGAAATCACAATGGCCTCGACCAGGACCTGGCGGACGATGCGCCAGCGGCTTGATCCAATGGCCATGCGGATGGCAATCTCGCGCGTGCGGTCTGCGGTACGCGCTGCGAACAGGCCGCCGAGGTTGGCGCAGGCGGCAAGCAATACAATACCGGCCAGCCCCAGCAGCCCCGTCAGAAAACCGCGCGCCGGCGCGCCGAAAAAGTCGCCGCCCAAGCCCGGACGAACCAGCTTGAACGATAGCTTTTCCTCATCTTTCGGATACTGCCGGGCAATGCGGGCAGCAATCGTGTTCAATTCAGCCTGCACCTGGGGCATAGTGACCCCGTCCTTGATGCGCACGATCGACCAGACATTCTGATCGTGCCGCGAGTCAAGCCAGTCGACCCCGTACAGCGATGCTTGGTTGGCCAGCGGAATGAAAATGTCAGGCTGCCCAATTTTTTCGGTCCCGTAGAACCCTTCCGGGGTAACCCCGACGATCGTGTACGGATGTTTGTTAAGGCGGATGGTCTTGCCCACGATGTTGCGATCGGCGACAAAATCGCTTTTCCAGGCGGTCCAGGAAAGCACGGCAGCGTCTGAGGCTCCGGGATGGTCGTCATCGGCGCGCTGCAGCAGACGCCCGAGGAACGGCTTGATGCCGACGACCTCGAAGTATTGCCCGCTCACTGGGGCTCCCCAGACCGGCCGGGTGACGCCGTTGGCCTCCAGACCAAAATTCCATATGGAAAAAGCGGCCACCGCGGAAAACACCTTATTTCCATCGCGGACATCGCGCACTTCCGGATAGGAAAAAATCGGATAGGCCCGGTCCTGGTGCGCCAGCGTCATCACCCGGTCGGGATGAGGCACATTAATTGGCCGCAGGACCAACGCTTGCAGCACACCGAAAACCAGGACATTCGCGGCGATCCCGAGCGCCAGGGTAAGGACGGCGGTGAGCGCAAAGCCGGGAGAACGGCGCATCTGGCGAATAGCAACTCGCAGGTCTTGCAGCAGGCTGTTCAATGGGTCGGCCTCCGAGTAACGATGTGGCGACATAGGAAGAAGTGCACTTCGAGAACCAAAGTGTCGTGCATGCAACTTATGAGAACGAAACGGCTTGCGGTATCTCGCAGGGGTGAGGGAACCGAAGCTGTGTCCGGTTTCACCGCCCGGTGGTCCGTTAATGAACAGGGACGGCGGCGACAGCGGCCTCCGGGAAATCCGCCACCGCGGCCGTCGAAGCAGGGCAACGCATCCGGAATCCCTCACTCAGCGGCTTCTTCTCCAGTTGACGATTGCGCGGCGTTACCTGTCCAGGCGATCGTAAACGAATTGTTTGGTGAGACTCGCCGAATTCGCGCTAAACTGCTTTTCCTACAGCTGGACGCGGGACTTTAATCCAATTCTGTCTGGATTGCCGGCCACCCTTCCACAATCGCACATCCAGCTCAAGGATGGGGCAGGCGACGGCACAAACAGGTGACTTCGGGGTGCCCCGTTTAGGGCCCGCTTAATCACTTCCCCATGCATCACAGGACACTGACAAAGGGTGGCCGCAGGTGGGACAATTTCTACGATGCCTCGGAAGAAGATTTCCGGCTCCGCAAGAAGGGCGCGGAGGCATTCGCGTGACCCATGGGCAAGGGTGTAATTTGGCAGACGATTTGAGCTCGCCGGGGTGCACGCCAGGTTGACCGCCGGGCTATTTGGCCGGTGACAAGGCGAGCGGACTGCGGATGGCGTGGATTGTTTGAAGGAGATCAAAATGGCAGGTACCAACATTTCGGGCAAAAAGAAAAATCGCTGGGCGGCTGGGGTCACACCCTACGCCGAGATGGGATATTACAATGCCGACTACCAGCCCAAGGACACGGACATCCTGTGCGCGTTCCGCCTGGTGCCGCACGATAGCGTGGAACCCATCGAAGCCGCGGCCGCGGTCGCCGGCGAATCGTCCACCGCCACCTGGACGGTGGTCTGGACCGATCGTCTGACTCCCTACGAGCATTATCAGGCGAAGTGCTATCGCGTCGATCCCGTACCCGGCACCAACCAATACATCGCTTACATCGCCTACGATATCGATCTGTTTGAGGAAGGCTCGATTGCCAACCTCACGTCGTCGATCATCGGCAACGTCTTCGGCTTCAAGGCCCTCAAATCGTTGCGCCTGGAAGACATGCGGATTCCTCCCCATTACACCAAGACTTTCCAGGGACCGCCGCACGGCATCGTGATGGAGCGTGAGTATCTGAACAAGTTCGGGCGGCCGCTGCTGGGCGCCACCATAAAGCCAAAGCTGGGTCTATCGGCCCGCAACTATGGTCGCGTGGTGTATGAAGCGCTGCGCGGCGGGCTGGACTTCAGCAAGGACGATGAGAACATCAACAGCCAGCCCTTCATGCGCTGGCGCGATCGCTTCCTGTTCTGCATGGAAGCGGTGAACCGCGCCATGGCAGTCACTGGCGAGATCAAGGGACATTATCTGAACGTCACTGCCGGGACCATGGAGGAAATGTACGAACGGGCCGACTTCGCCCGCGAGCTGGGCAGCGTGATCATCATGATCGACCTGACGGTCGGCTATACGGCAATCCAGTCGATGGCCAAGTGGGCCCGCCGCAACGGCGTCATCTTGCACCTGCACCGGGCCGGCCATGGCACCTACACCCGGCAAAAGACGCACGGAGTCAACTTCCGCGTGATCGCCAAGTGGATGCGACTGGCAGGAGTGGACCATATTCACGCCGGCACGGTGGTGGGCAAGCTGGAGGGCGATCCCAACGCGGTCCGGGGCTACTACGACACGCTGCGTGAAAATAAGGTCGCGGTAAACCCCAGCCTCGGTTTGTATTTCGAGCAGGACTGGGGGTCCATGCCTGGAGTAATGCCGGTGGCTTCCGGCGGCATCCACGCCGGCCAGATGCACCAACTGCTGCACTATCTCGGCGACGACTGCGTGCTGCAGTTCGGAGGAGGCACGATCGGCCATCCCGACGGGGTCGCCCAAGGCGCCACCGCCAACCGGGTAGCCGTCGAGGCCATCATCCAAGCCCGCAATGACGGTCGCGACTACTTAAACGAAGGGCCGGAAATTTTGGAAGGCGCTGCGCGCTGGTCACCGGAGCTGCGTAAGGCGCTCGAGGTGTGGAAGGACGTTACCTATAACTTCGAGTCCACGGATGTGCCCGACGCGGTCGCCACTCTCACGGTCTAAGCGCGGCCTACGGCTTCATCCCGGCAGCGCGGCTAACTTGAACAGGGCCGCGCGGCTAAAAGGATCGGTGCTACGCCGGCTTCCGGCGGTCTGGTGAAAGGACACCAACCATGCGAATCACCCAAGGAACCTTTTCCTATTTGCCCGATTTCACGGATGACGAAATCAAGGCCCAAGCGCAATATTGCCTGGTCAACGGCTGGGCCATTTCCGTCGAGTACACCGACGATCCCCATCCTCGCAACGTTTACTGGGAGATGTGGGGATTACCTATATTCGATCTCACCGACCCCGATGCTGTCATGCGCGAGATCAATGCGTGCCGGGCTACGTTCCCCGAACACTACATCAAACTGAACGGCTACGACCGCACCAAGGGACGGCAGACCACGATGTTGAGCTTCATCGTGAACCGCCCCAAGCACGAGCCCGGTTTTTATCTGGAGAGGACGGAGGAGCGAGACCGCCAGATCAAGTACACGATTCGTTCCTACTCGAAAAGCAAGCCTCAAGACAGGGTCACAACTCAGGACTGAAAAGCGTCATTCGTTAGTGCACCAGGGATCGTTTGGAGGCTGTTATGGAAGGGCCAAAGTTGGATTCGGCGATGGCGCCTGGGTTGGCCGGGGAGGCGGACAACGGCCTCGTCGACGTTGGTGCGGCCCACCGGGATTCCAATGTCGACGACGTCCTAGCTGAGTTAGATAGTGAACTCGTCGGCCTCAAGCCGGTCAAAGCCCGTATCCGGGAGATAGCCTCGTTGCTACTGGTGGCCCGCTTACGCGAGAAGATGGAGCTATCGACCGAGCGGCCCACCTTGCACATGTCGTTCACCGGCCACCCTGGCACAGGCAAGACCACCGTCGCCATGCGGATGGCGAAGCTGCTGCATCACATGGGTTATGTGCGCCGCGGCCATCTGGTGGTGGCCACGCGCGACGATCTCGTCGGACAGTATGTCGGCCATACCGCCCCCAAAACCAAGGAAGTCCTCAAGCGGGCCATGGGCGGCGTGCTGTTTATCGATGAAGCGTACTACTTGTATCGCCCCGAAAATGAGCGCGATTACGGTCCCGAGGCCATCGAGATCCTGCTGCAGGTCATGGAAAACCAGCGCGAAGACCTGGTGATCATCCTGGCCGGCTATAAGGAGCGAATGGAAACCTTCTTCCAATACAATCCCGGTTTCCATTCCCGCATCGCGCACCACATCGACTTTCCCGATTACGCGCCCGAAGAATTGTTGGCCATCGCCGAATTGATGGTGGGCAAGCAAGGGTATGCCTTCGACGAGAAGTCACGGCAGGCGTTCGCGGAATACCTGAAGTTGCGGATCGAGCAGCCACATTTTGCCAACGCGCGCAGCGTGCGTAATGCCATCGACCGCATCAAGCTGCGCCAAGCCAACCGGTTGGTCAGGGATGGAGGCAGTATCCCTAAGGCGGAATTGATTCGCATTGACGCGGCCGACATCCACCAGAGCCGCGTTTTTCAGAGGGGTTTGCACACCGAATGTGAAACCCCTCCGGCGAGAAAGGAAAGGTCATGACGCAACGCCCTATACTTTTGGGTATTGTAGGCGATAGCGCGGCCGGCAAGACCACCATCACCAAGGGACTGACGCAGTTGCTCGGCCCCGACCGCGTCTCGCATGTCTGCACCGACGATTATCATAAGTATGATCGGCAGGAGCGGGCCCGGCTTAATATCACCCCGCTGCATCCGGACTGCAATTATCTCGACATCCTGGAACTGCACCTGGAGCGTGCACACTACGGCCAGTCCATGCTGAAGCCGGTGTACGACCACAGCACCGGCTCGCTGGTGCGGCCCGAATATGTGGAGCCGCGCGAATTCGTCATTGTGGAAGGGCTGCACGGCTTCCACAGCGCTACCCTGCGGCAGTTCTATGACGTGAAGGTATACCTGGATCCGCCCGAAGACCTAAGGCGCGTGTGGAAGATCAAGCGAGATACCACCAAGCGGGGTTACACTGGCGAACAAGTGCGGGCGGAAATGGAGAGGCGGGAAGCGGACTCGCGCGAGTTTATTCGTCCGCAGCGCGAATTCGCCGACATCGTTGTACAGTTTTCTCCTGACCTCGGCGTAGCCCCCGAGGCGGCCGATGGCTGTTTGAATGTTCGGCTCGTCTTGCGTCCCACGATTCCCCATCCCGACCTGACCTATCTGCTCGACAACACTCACGGCGCCGAGGGCGGCGTTCGTATGCAACTGGGCCGCGACTGTGGCCGCCCGGTAGACTTTCTCGATGTGCACGGCGGCGTTACCCGGGAACAATCCACTAAGTTGGAAGATGCGATCTGGCAACACCTGCCCGACTTGCGTCCGCTGCGGGCTGACCAGTTCGGCGACTATAACGATCGCAACGAGGTGCGGCACAGCGATCCGCTGGCAATAACCCAATTGCTGCTGACTTATCACCTCCTGCGCGTCCACAGCGGCGACAAGCCCATGACCTTTGCGTCTCCAGTGGCGGCGCTCAGCCGATTAAAGTCAAAGACGCGGAAGCCGGACCCGCACATGGCGCCGGTCGAGACTGTCACGGAAAAGTGAGAGCCGGGATCGAGGAGATTTTTCGCAGGCTTTTCGTCGCAAGAGCTGTCTTTACTTGTTAGTGAATAGCGAGCTGTTGGCAGAGTCGCCGGAGTCAGGTTTGTGTCAGGGCACGTCTTCAGACGTGCCGCAAAAGGGCCTTACCACGACTTGGGCTTTAGCCCTTGAGGGCCGTTTTGCCGGGGCTAAAGCCCGGACGGACAGGGGGCTTGGCCGGCCCGGCTAAAGCCGTGCCCTGACACAAATCAACGCGATATCGATTTATGAGATAGCTTCTATTCCAATCCGGCCCGCCTCTTAGCATGCTCAACCACTGCCGATTGCAGCCATCCGCGGCGTGCCAGCTCGTCCACGAGCCGAATGTATGGTTCCCGGAAACGGGTGAATCGCTGTGGCCGAGGATCGATCACCGCGCGAACACGTTCCATCTCCTTGGCAACATCACAGATGCGCCGTCCCACGGAGGCTGCCAGCACGGCCATTCCGAGCGCGGGCTCGGCATTCTCCAGAAGGCGTACGGGCCGTGCGAGAATGTCGGCGCGAAGCTGACACCAGTAGTGATTATGGGCTGCTCCACCCGTGAAGCTAAGATCGCCGCCGATGGGCACGCCCAGCATGTCAAGATAGTCGAAACAAAGCCGTTCGATGAAAGCAACTCCCTGCAGTAGCGCCGCATAAAGATCGACCTGGTCCGACGGATCACCGAGCACAAATCCTTCCGCGTTGGGCGCTACAAAGGGGAAACGCTCACCGCGGGACACCAGCGGATAGGCAATGATACTTGCCGGCTCTCGTTCCGCAGCTTGCTCACTTAAGGCGTCGAGGTCACGTCCTGGAAATTGCTTTGCGAGGACGGCTGCGCCGGTGCTGGAGGCGCCGCCAGGCAGCCAGTTGCCGTCGGGAGAGCGATGCGAGTACATCACTCCGGCGGGATCGCGAATCAGTTCTCTGGTCACGCCTTTGAGTACCAGGGTTGTCCCGAGTACGGAATTCCAACTGCCAACTTCCAATGCCCCCGCGGCGATCTGGGCGGCGCATCCATCGGTCATACCGGCAATGATCGGCGTCCCCGCCGGGATGCCGGTCATCTCCGCGGCCTCGGCGCAGACCGTCCCGAGTTGCGTGCCAGGACGCACCACGACAGGCATGATCTGGTCAGGCACGCCCATGGCGTCCAACACCTCATGCGGCCACGATTCGCGCAGCAGATCGTAACCCGTCTTCAGCGCGTTACTGGAGTCCGATGGCACTTCGTGACCGGCGAACCGGCGGTTGATGAAGTCGTTCTGGTGAGCGAGACGTGCACCGGGGATTACGCTGCGATACTCGTTCAGCAACCAAAGCAGCTTCGGGAGGGCCCACGACGGCTGCATACGATATCCGAGCGAGGCCCAGACGGCACCGCCGGCCTCATTCGCGTGGCGCGCTTCGTTCTGCGCACGCAAGTCGTCATACATCAGCCCCGGTGTGAGTGCCTTGCCCGATCTGTCGACCAGAAGCACGGTGCCGGAAGTTCCGTCAACCGCCAGCCCCCGAATAGATGAAGCGGGCAGCTCGGCAACAGTTGCGCGGCTGACATTGACTACGGCGCGCCACCACTCCTCCGGAGCTTCTTGCTCATGTCGAAGACCATGGCGTTGGCTGGTGAGTGGATGGGAGCTCTGACCGAGCACATCGCCGGCCGGCGACACAGCGACCGCACGCACGCTCTGCGTACCCAGGTCAAAACCAATCCAGATGTCCCCCGTGCTTTTGTTGTGGACAGTCACGCCGATGCAGTCGTTGTGGGGGTAAGCCACAATAGTGCGGTTTCACAATTGTACCGGTTACGGATAGAGCAGTCTCTTCAGTTAGCTACGCCGGCTTGTGCGGATGATTTTACCTCGCAACCACCCCGTGATGCGGCAATAGCCGTAGCGGCCATATTGGCTGGCCAGCGCGATGATGGCCGGGTCAGGGCATCTTCATCGTCACGCTGTGTCGGCTGGTAGCGCTGCGCATCGCGTGGCGTCGGAACCCTCGGTTTGAAGGTCAGAAGTTTTCCAGCAGCCAGGCATTGCTCTCCCAGGTCTGCTGGGTAAATGCCAGGTGACGACCGTCGGGTGACGGGCGAGGAGAACCGAGCCACTGATTTCTACTTCGATTCAGGAGCACGCGGGTTTTCCCGTTCAACTCAATGCGCGCGATAAAATACCCTGCCGTTGACCACGCAGCCGCGAACAAAGCGGCACCGTCGGCTGTCCAACTCAGGTCCCAGATACCCCACCCGTGCGGAAGCGGCAGGTCATGCTCCGTGCCGTCCCGGAAATCAATACTGCGTACCTGTTCGGGAAGCTGCTCCTGGCTCGCCAACGCAATGCGTAACCCCTCTGGTGACACTCTCCAGTCAAAATCCGTCGGCGATTCTAGCTTGGTTCTAGCCAGCTCTTTACCTTTCCCTTGGACGGGGTCTAAGGCGTAGAAGATCAACTGACCCTGCTCCCAGTGGAGGAAGACACAGAATGAGCTTGCCCGCGAAAAACGTATCCCTTAGCTGAGTGATTGAGCATCAGTTAAGGGATACGTTTTTCGCGGGCAAGCTCACCATCAGGCGATACCCCCGCCGAGCCACGGTCTCAATGTATTTGGGTTTCTCGGCGGAGTCGTTGAGGGCGATACGGAGTTTCTTGATTGCAGTGTTGATGCCGTGATCGAACTCCACTACCGTGTCGTTAGGCCACAGCTTGTTCTGAATCTCTTCTCTACTCACCACACGCCGGCCCGCTCTACCAGCATTTGCAGGACCTGGAAAGGCTGTTCCTGCAAGCGGATCCTGCGGTCGTCCTTGTGCAATTCCCCGGCTTTCAAGTCGAGTTGGAACGCTCCAAAGCGCACCCGACCTGGGCAGCCCCGTATGTTGGACCGAACCGATCTATGCTATGCCTCGATCACGGCCAAGAGTGGCTTCTTCGCGATCAGTGCGAAGGCCGCAGCCGCCGACGGTAGCAGCTTCATCATTGTGACCGCCTATCGGGAGGGCGTCTATGTCGGATCGCGTCGGCACAACCTTACCAGCACCAGCGTCAGCAATCTGATCTTCCCGCCGACCTGGGGCGTAATCACCGAGTTGGTGATCCATCCCAGCGGCGGCTCTCAGTTCGTGTTGTACGGCCTGAACGCTGCCATGGTTGGGTCGCTAACTTAAACAATAGGCCGTTCTGTTCGTGCTAACCGGCGCGCAAACGGTCTCTCTTTAACCCAATCAGGGGCGGACTACTTACCCGCTCCTGATTTTTCTGTCCCGATGTGCAGCGTGACTTCTAGGAAATCAAGAACTCAGGCGCCGGCGACTATGCTCAGTTCGAATGGGATACTGATCGCTGCGGCGCGACGATTCCCACCGTGGATTCTACCGGCCGGCAAACCCTATGCAGATGCCGTATTGCACGAACCCGGACTGATTTAGCAGATCAGTTGACGAGTTCTAGTTTTTGGCGGCGCCGGCAGTCAACGCCATCGGAGCTACTCGCGCGAAGTCCACCAGATTAAGTTGCACGCCGCCGAAATCGGGATGCTGGTTGTAGTCGACGGTGAAAGCCAGGTCGAGAACGTCGCCTGCCAGCAGAGGATCCTGCGCCGCCCGCTCCGCCATACGCCAGCCCAGAACATCGTGGGCGCGCTGAAACCGGCCGCCATTCACTGGGGGATCGGCGGAGACGGCACGAAGCTTGAGGTGCTTCTCTTTCAACACTCGCGCGGGCTGTATCAACTTGGCATTTCGTGCAACAAACACCGGCACGGAATTCCCCACGCCAAAAGGTTCCAACTTCTGCAGGGCCAGCCAGAAGTCATGCTTGATGTCGTCCAGCGCAACCTCGGCGTCGTATTCCAGCAGAGGAACAAAATCCTCGGGCGTTAACCGCTCGCGAGCGTACGCATCCAGTCGCGAGCGCAACTCAACGATGCGCTCCACCGGAAGCGTGCATCCCACAGCGTGGGAGTGTCCCCCAAAGCGAGTGAACAACTCAGGACACGACTCCAGGGCCTCCAACAAATGAAATGCGCTGATCGAGCGGCCCGAGCCGTGGGCTTCTCCATTTTCACAGGAGAAAATCAGCGTCGGCCGGCAATATCGCTCCACGATGCGAGTGGCACAAATGCCGATGACGCCGCGATGCCAGTTGTCGCCGTCCACCACCATGCAATAAGCATTCTTCAGCTGCGGCGACGATTCGATCTTCTGCAGGATCTCTTCCAGAATGCGCTGCTCTTCCTGCTGCCGATTGCCGTTCAGTTCGTTGAGCTGCATCGCCATCTCGGCCGCCTTGCCGGCATCCTTCTCGGTGAACAACTGAATGACGCGCTCGGCAATGTCCATACGTCCGGCAGCATTCAACCGCGGCGCCACGCGGAAGGCAATGTCGCTCGCACTGAGAGCCCGCGAGCCGTCAAGCTGACAGTTGGCCAGCAGCGCACGCAATCCGGCATTGACCGGCTTGCGCAATCCTTCCAGACCAAGCTTGGCGAAGACGCGGTTCTCGCCCATGAGCGGCACCGCGTCGGCAATGGTCGCAATGGCAACCATCTTGAGGAACGAGGGCAGCAGCCGCTCGCGCCCACTTTCTTCCAGCAGGGCCTGAGCGATCTTGAATGCAACTCCGGCGCCGCACAGCGACTTGCACGGATACTCGCAACCCTGCTGATTGGGATTGACGACTGCCAGTGCTTTCGGCACGCCGTCCGATTGCGGCAGGTGATGATCGGTAACGATGAGATCGATCCCACGCCGCTCCGCGGTCTCCGCGGCGGCGAACGCCCGGATGCCGGTATCCACGCTGATGATGGTCCGAATGCCGCGATCGGCGGCCTGCTCGATCACTTCATCGCGCATGCCGTAGCCTTCGCGAATGCGGTGGGGGACGTGGTAGTCAACCTTGCCGCCGCAAATCTCCAGCGCGGTCTTTAGAATAACGATGGCCGTGGTGCCGTCCACGTCGTAGTC
>PMWW01000028.1 GCA_003165795.1 Acidobacteriaceae bacterium | reverse complement strand
TGTAGGTTACGTCGCCGACCCAGACCTGATTCGGTGCAGTCGCGGTGAAGTTGCGATCCAGGAGGTTGGGCGCAGTCGGCAGGCTGTGCCGGCTGTCCGTGGTCGTGATCCGGAAACGGCGCTTGCCTCGTGCCCGGATACCGTTCCCCTGCATCAGTCGTTGCACCCGCAGCTTGCCTACGCGGATGCCTTGGGCCCGCAGCTCCCTCCAGATGCGCGGCCAACCGTAGGCTCCCCGGTTCTCTTCAAACACTGCACGGATATGAACCAGCAGTGCCTCCGCACTCAAGTGGCGACGCTGAACCATATCTCGACGGCGGACAAAGTGTTCATGGTAGCCAGCCACGCTCACGCGTAGAACCCGGCATTGCACCCTGATCGGCCACACACGCTTGTTCCGGTAAATAAAGGCGTACTTCATTTCTGGCCTTTCGCGANNTTCCCAGGATGTCGCGCTCCATCTTGACCCGCGTCAACTCAGCCCGCAAACGGCTGATCTCCATCTGCTCGGCGCTCACCTTCGAAGGGCTGTCAGCACCCTTGAGCTTGCCCTCCCGTGAGGCCTTGACCCAGTTGAACAGCGTCNNATGGTAGGGTGGGCCACCCGCCCTTGACCCAGTTGAACAGCGTCTGATCCACCATTCCCAGGCTGCGCGCCGCGGCTGCTATGCTCTGGCCCGACTCCACCAGCCGAACTGCCTCCTGCTTGAACTCCAGCGTGTATCGTGCCCGTTTCGCTTTCGTCATCGTCAGCTCCCTTACTGATCCTCAATCTCTCAGCTAAGGGATACGTTTTTCGCGGGCAAGCTCAGTTGCTCGATCAGCTTCTTATCGATGGCCATGGGATTTTCATTCTCCTCTTCCCTCGGCCGGTTACACAGTTCTATTTACACCCTCTGATCTCTTTCNNACGTTTTTCGCGGGCAAGCTCACTGAGCCCTCCCTCAAAGAGCTCGATGGTATCTACCGCGACGTTCTTTCGGCCACCAATCGCAAGACTTTACGAACGCGGTATCTTGACCTGCTGAAGAGGTTGAAGCGTTCTCTCAGCAGTCTTCAAGCAGACAAGGCAATTGAGCTGTCTACCGCTCCACAGCAGGCACCTACGTCTGATACTCCCCCACCATTCACTTCAATCGCAGCCGACGCAGAGATGCAGCAGCTTTTGGCGAACCGCTGGAACGAATGTGTTGGCTGTGTGGAGCACGATCTGCCGCTAGCCGCCACCGTCATGATGGGGGGCTTGCTCGAAGCACTTTTGATAGCCAGGATCAACAGACTTTCAGATCAGGCCCCAGTTTTTAAGGCCAAGGCCGCGCCCAAAGAAAAATCAACAGGAACCGTCTTGAAGCTACGAGAATGGACTTTGAGCAACTACATCGATGTTGCTCACGAGCTCGGCTGGATTTCGGATACGTACAAAGACGTTGGAGCCATTCTCAGGGACTACCGGAACTACATTCACCCTTACAAGGAATATCAACACAAAAAGAGAATTACCGCAGACGACTCCAAGGTGCTCTGGGAGATAGGCAAAACCATCGTCCGGCAAGTTCTCAAACCCTGAGCGGGCACTCTTGCCTTTATGTCGCCGATTGCCGCGATCAATGCCCTAACGAACCATTGCCTATCGCATTTCCTGTGATGATCGACAGAACAAGATACGCCACAGCAAAACAAAAGAACGCACTGAATCCAAGCGCGAATACGAGGGACGATCTAAGCGCCGTGAAGCTCGCAGGATTGAACAGAAACATTTCGTAGAAATAGGTCAAGAGAGCCATGAACAACAACGCATAAACGACCGTAAATCCCAGAAGGACCATTGAAAACGCAAGCTTCGGCAGCAGAGACGAAACGTGCAACGTCGGGATGAACACCAATGATGCCGAAGCGAGCGTGATAAGCACTTCGGCACATTTCATATAATGCCCGTGGCGGGGATCGAAACTGACCTCCTCGGTTCCTTCTATAATCCCGCCCGTTTGCGGATCACGCGTCCTCTTAAACGGCGTCAAGGTGACATACGCTGCTTTGCGTTCGATGGAATACTCGAATGCGAAGAAGGCCGCAGGAATAACCAACCCCATAGCGATCCCAAACCAAATCGTCCCCGGAAGGGCCATTCTCGTTCCTCTTGAGTCTCACCTGAAATTGTAAACCTAGGGTCTCTCGGACTAATGGCACTCTCCGCCCGGCGCTTCTCTTCCGGCCTCTTTCCAGCGACCCCATGACGGACGGGGCGAAGGCACTTTAGCCGCCGCCGCTTGCCATCAATGACGCTGTTTCGGTTCCCCCGCAAGAGCGGTCCCCCCAAAAAGCTATGACAGCCGCGCTCAGTTGCGGCGGCAAGTGTGCCCTCTTTCGCCCCCGCCGTGGGGGTCACTCAAACGAAAGAGGCAGATCATGACGAACGCAACGCAGCCGGAAACGGTATTCACTCTGAATATCGACGCTCAGGACATCAAAGTCCGTTACCAGCCCTACTACATCAACGGTCTTGACCCTTACGCAATCTTCGAGTTCACAAGCCCGCACGAGCCACGCCGCCGCATCCCCGTCAGCGAAACCGGCTATCGCAGCTACTTCGCGCCCATGCACGAGATCGAGGCCGCGCCGAACGTCGAGGAATACATCCGCATGGTTGCCCTGGCACTCGTGGCTACAGAGTCCGGGCCGCCCGCCGAGGACGCTGACCAACCCACGCTGTTTTGATCGGAGGGCACCGCCATGACCAACTCACCCCCTGCCCTTCACAACACCATCATCAACGGCGATTGCGTGAGCGTTTTGCCGCAGCTTGATCCCGGCAGCGTCAATTTCATCCTCACAGACCCGCCTTACGTCGCACGTTACAAGTCCCGTGACGGAAGGACAGTCCCGAACGACGATAACTTCGCATGGCTGAAACCGGCCTTCACCGCGATGTACCGAATCCTCAAGCGTGACAGCTTTTGCGTGAGTTTCTACGGATGGCCGAACGCCCACAGGTTCGTCGAGGCGTACCATGCGGCAGGGTTTCATGTCGTCGGGCATTTCGTGTTTCCCAAGCACTACACGTCAGGCAAGGGCCGCGTCCGCTATCAGCACGAATGCGCCTACTTGCTGGCAAAAGGTAGACCGCCCGAACGTGCCCAACTCATCGGCGACGTTATCCCGTGGAGAACATACACCCACAACAGGCTTCATCCGACGCAAAAGCCGCTTGCCATACTCACGCCACTCATCGAGGCTTTCAGCGATCCCGGTGATCTCGTTCTTGATCCCTTCACCGGCTCCGGCTCCTCTCTCCTCGCAGCAAAGAAGCTCGGACGCTCCTGGCTCGGCATCGAGCTTGACGCGAGATATCACGCCATCGCCAGCGAGAGACTTGAGCAGCCAGCGTAAAGCTCACAGCCCGCGCCGGCAGCACCGGCGCGGCTTGGGGCCGGATTTGTACGCCGGTTCCTTGCTGCTAAAATGCAATAGTGATGCCTGTGATTGGACAATGCAAACTTTGCTTGCGAGGCGCTGTCAGCCTGCAAGATAGCCACTATCTTTCGGCGGGCATATACAGAATACTTCGCGACGACAACGAGGAGAATCCTAACCCGTGGTTGCTTACACCGAGGACAGCCGTTCAGACCTCCCGGCAAATGACCGCTCCGTTGCTCTGTCGGGATTGCGAACAGCTCCTTTCCAAACATGGTGAGCATTGGGTCCTAAGTCATTGCCTCAGACAGGACGGCAGTTTCCCCATGGCCTCCATTTTGGCTTCGAGAGACCCAGACGTATTCTCGG
Source organism: Acidobacteriaceae bacterium (assembly GCA_003165795.1). Classification (GTDB taxonomy): domain Bacteria; phylum Acidobacteriota; class Terriglobia; order Terriglobales; family Acidobacteriaceae; genus Bog-257. The sequence goes on along the minus strand of PMWW01000028.1, from coordinate 7,877 downwards.
ACACAACGACTACGAGGGTTTACTACGCAGCCAGAATTCCTGAGATTGATGTTTCCGCGTTGGCGTACTTCGCCGCCAGCATATTTTGGCGCGGCTCAATACACCCTTGGAATGAGGACGGCTCGATTCCCGTTAGGCTGGGTCCATTTCAAGAGCGGTTCCGGCAATATCTGCTCGACCAAGAGGCTTTTCCCAAGGACTGCTGTTTGTTACTTGCGGTTCGAGAGGGCAAAGAGATTGATCGTCTGACTTACGCCCCTATCGGCAAGCGCGAGGGGAACCTTCACGTCTACAAATTTCCAATGCCTGGATTTGGATTCTCATTGGCGGTGAGCAAGAATATCCCTCCTAACTTCCGCGCGAAGTGCTTCGTTCATGGTCGCGAAAACCCTATCATCGTGACGACGCTGATCGAGAAAGGGCTACAGGAGGACGCTGTTAGGCTGCGCACGAAGTCCTTGTACGGAACTCCTGCCTAACAAATCGCGCTCCTGAATGCTCACGCTGTCCCCTCTTCTTTCGGTGCTTCAAGCTGCAACTCCGGCTGATAGCCCGAGCCTTTGAGATGGTAGGCTTTCACGAAGGCCAGCCGGTCGCCGTTGAACATGCACCGGATGTTGACGAAGAAAACGCCCTCGACCGGACTGCGGAAGATAACCTCTTTGTCGAGTAATTCACGCAGCCCGCGCCGGTACGTTCGTTCAGCCAGATTCGGCAAGCGGTCTTGCGCCACCATAAGGCTCATTTTGATTTCATCGTTATTCGGGTTTTCACGCACCTGGTGGTAGATCAATTCGAAGATCATGAGGCCCGTCGTGGAAAGACCCGCCGTCTTCCTGACGCCGTCCAGAAACAACTTTACGAAGCGCTCCTTGTCCACTTCCTCGAATTCGTACATGTACGCGCCGCCCCGGCCCAAAATCTCGCCCGAGCCACCGTCAATCACCAGCCCCCTATGCTCATTGCCAAATTGAGTTCGCCGCGCACGGCTGATTTCGTCCTTTGCCGGGACGCTCGGATTCGTCGTGTAGATCGTAACCCCCCTCTTCTGCCGAATCACAGGCAGCGGGTTTTGACTGTTTTCGGCCATTTTCAGCCCTCCATTTTGTCCGTGAGCGGACAACACCCTGTCTGTTTTCGGCCACAATAGCAAGTGGTTTTTGGCCGTTTACGGCTAAAGTCTGGCCGTGAACGGACAAAAATNNGTTCAGGGCTTTCCCCTTTCTTAATAGAAAAAGGATATTCAACGAGGACTTATCCACGCCGCGACGGAGTGCCCCAAGGCCGACGAAGGCGCGGGGTGGGTAAGTCCCCCTCGGAAGAACGAATGCGACGGTAGGAAAAAAGGTATGCATTAACCTCTGGCTCAATCCGAGACAATCAGTCTAATGAGACTACACAGACTAGGTATAAAGGGGAGCTTGCAGAGTCTAACGAGAGTATGTAGACCAATGTCGGATGAACATCACACTGCTCGCAAAAAAGGGTGGCGTAGGCAAAAGCACCGTCTCCCTGCTGCTGTTCGAAGCCTTTCGCCAGGCCGGTAAGACCGTCATTGTGCACGATTGGGATGCACAAGGCACGAGCACCAAGGCTTTAGAGCTGATCGACGGCGACAAGCCCAAATTTAGCGGCAAGCCCGATATTGTTATTTACGACACACCGCCAAGTCTCGACCACAACGCCACTGCAACGGCTGTCCGCAGCGCCGACATTGCCCTGATCGTGGCGACCCCTGCCCCGGCTGATATATGGGAGGCTGAAGAAGCTGTCCGATTCGTGCAAGGGCGTAACGGTAAGGCCGCAGTGCGGGTTGTGTTCAACAAGGTTCGCAAGGGAACCGTTCTTGGGCGGCTGGTCGATGAAAGCGCCAAACAGGTGAGTGTCCCTGCCCTGCCCGTCACGTTGAGCGCCCGTGAATGCTATCAGCATGCGGTTGCACAGGGCTGGAAAGCTCTCGACAGCGCGGCCCGCGAGGAAGTGCTGCAATTTGCGGTTGCCTTGCTCTCGCTGACGTAGTAGTAAACGTAGACTCCGCAAACAACACAGTCTCAATAGATTGATCTAGTAAACGTAAACTCCACAGTCAACGCAATCTCAACAGACTAATGATTATGAGTAGTAAACCGAAACCCAGCGACGTTCGAAACAACCTTCTGGCCGCAATCCAGCGGAAGGTTCCGAGCAGCCCGGTCGCCGTGCCAGAGCCGACAGAGCCCGCCGCCGTGACCGTCGCAGAACCGGAACCCCGTCGCAAAGAACCACGACCCGTTTCCGTGGCGGATCGTCCCAAGCGCAGGATCGGAAAGCAAGTTCAGGTCTGGTTTCATGAGGAAGACGGGCGGATCGTCCGCGAACTGGCTGCGTGGCTTGCCGGGCAGGGGGTTCGGCCCACGGACAGCTTGGTAATTCGTGCCGCGCTTCGCACAGCCAAAACAGGGGGAGAACTCTTGCAAGCCTACCGGCAGGCATCCGACCTGGACGGCAGGCTGAAACGGCACAAAGTCAAATGAGACTGCGTAGAATACTCAATCTCATTAGTCTCCGTAGACTACGTAGCAATTCAAATCGACCAACGAAACGCCGCAAGATCAACGGATGGAACAGGGCAGGGGCTTCTCAGCAACCCGCCACGAGATAGCATCAACCCAATTACAAACGTGGCCCCCTCAGACCTCGCTTGGCGCGCGCCATTGCAAGTTTCGGGTTTCGCTTGTGATGAAGGCAGGCGATGACGATGGAGTTATCCGGCTCTACTCGATACCACAGGCCATAAGGGAAGCGCTCAACACTGCATCGGCGCACGTCTTCAATAATTTTGCGATGCGATAGTGGATGTTTCGAAATGCTCACGATGGCCTGCTCAACACGCTCGACGAATTCAAAGCCGAGGTTTTCCTTTTTCGATTCGTAGAAATCGAAGGCCTCTGCAATATCGGTTTCCGCGAGAGGTGTAAGGCGAACAGGATGGATCAAGGTTGTGGATGACGCGAGAGGATGCGGCGCTTTACATCAGGCCACGGCGATGCGGATTTCTTGTCTTCCTCAATGGTTTCCAGCCGCTCCCGCACGGTTTGCTCGACCTCGGCAGTCACGGGGATTTCGGCCTGTTTTTCTTCCGTAACTTTCATGGCCATATCGTAGCGCCGCCCCTTGCCAATCGCAATGGCTCTCCCTATTCTCCCCGCCCATGTCATTCCGCCATGCAACCAGAGAAATCACAGAGCACCGCGACCCCATGGCGGAGCTTACGCAACGCATTATTGCAGAACTGGAGGAGGGCGTTAAGCCATGGGTGAGGGAATGGAACCCAGATAAATGCCTGGGACCACAATCACCGTTTAATCCGGTCACGGGGAGCGTTTATCACGGCATCAACGTCCTGATCCTAGGAATGGACCTACGAGCCTTTCGCAGCGGAGATCCACGTTGGGTGACTTACCAGCAGGCTCACGAAAAAAGCTGGCAGGTCCGCAAGGGTGAGAAATCGACCACAATTTTTTTCACCAAGAAACATCAGGTTGACGACAAAGACGCCGACGAAGAAGACGGCAAGAAAACCGTACGAGTTCTAAAACACTATGCGGTTTTCCATGCCACGCAGATTGAGGGTATTCCACCATACCGGCCACCACCCGTCGAGGAAGCGCCTTGGCAGCGTCCGGAAGCAGCCGACATCATCCTTCGCAATAGCGGCGCTCTTATTCGCATCGGCGGCGACAGGGCGTTTTATTCTCCCTACAGCGACCACATCCAGCTTCCGCCCGAAAACGCTTTTCGCGGTCCTCGCGAATGGGCTGTAACCGCCCTCCATGAATTGACACATTGGACCGGCCACAAATCACGCCTCGACCGCGATCAATCCGCCACAATCGGTTCAGCCAAATATGCCGATGAAGAACTCATTGCCGAGATAGGTTCGGCATTCGTCAGCATCGCGCTCAATATCCCCACCGAACTCACCAATCATGTCAGCTACATCGATCATTGGCTGACCAAACTGCGGAACGATAAGAAGGCGATTTTCAGGGCAGCCGCCGCCGCTCAGCACGCTAGCGACTTCATTCTCGGTTTTCACCCGGAATACGCAGCCAAAATGGCTAGCGATCCTCACCGGCCGGAATCGCCTGCGACCATCCCAGCAGCTTCCGATATCGATCCGGCATAAGCTCTGGCCGTCCCGGCCCGCCTGAGGCGATTCCCGCCGAGTCGTAGGGCAGGGCGGTACTTTGCCTACAGCCCGTCGACAAAACGAACCAGCGGCCATCCGAGCGCGAAATTTTGTTGCTTTCTGGTGGGATATCGATGGCCATGAAAGTAAAAACCGGCTTGCTCGACAGGTCTCTGTCGGTGTAGGCTACGCGACCATTTTGGTGCGTTGAAAATGACGGTTGGACTTTATTAGAAAAGTGATACCACATGACCCAGATCGAACTAATGGGTGCTAGCCATTCAGGTGTGGATATTCTAAAGATCGGGAACGAGCGCCTCGATCCGGTGATGTCAACGGATCGACCACGAATTACCGAAGAACTGTCAAAAGATAACGTCGTCATGCAATTGGCAGGTCGTCGCTTGGGCGACAACGGGCAGATGGCGAAGAGGACGTTTGCGATCATCGAAAGGCTGGAGCCACCACAACAAGTAACTGTATTGCAAGGGTGGAATGCTGTGCGGGGACTAGCCAACAACGGACAGGCGGGACAGGTGGTGGCGCTCATCGAGAAACTCTCGCCCGAACAGCAGACCGCTGTATTGTCCGCGTCTGAAGCCGTATCGAGTTTGGCTTTTGACGGACAGGCTGCGGAGACTACCGCCCTCATCCAACAACTAACACCCAAGCAGCAGGCCACCATACTGGCGGTACAGGATGTCGAATACAGTTTAAGAAAAAATGGGCAGCAAGAGGGCCTCAAAAAAATTCGGGAAAGCATCCAAACCTCAGCGACATCTTCGCCTCGCGCACGAGCACAGATCAGTACACCGGGATTTTAGCGTTGCCGGAACCCGTCGGCCCTTGAAACTCGTCACCAATTCGTCACCAAAANNCACGTTGGCAGTCAGAGGCAATACAAAATCGATCCGATCAGGTCAACTCTTACGAACGCGCGAACCATGTGCGAACATCGAGCAGCCGAAAACAGCCCACACCATCCTACGCCATCCTAAATAGGGTAATAACTAACTTGACAGACCACGATTCTTCTGTCATACTGGGTTCATGAAAGCCGAACCCAAGACTCTTCAGGAAGCAATTGTATACTTCGATGATTTCGAGAACTGTAAGAAGTTCATGATGGAGCTGCGCTGGCCTGATGGCATCGTGCGCTGTCCGCAGTGTGGCTCGGATAACGTGAGCTATCTTGCCAAAGCGCGAGTGTGGAAGTGTTACGCCAAACATCCCTGCGCTAAGTTTTCTTTGAAAACTGGAACCATCTTCGAGGACTCGGCGCTCCCTCTAGACAAGTGGGTCGCTGCCGTTTGGCTGATCGTAGATTGCAAGAACGGAATTAGCAGCTATGAGGTAGCCCGCGATCTCGGCGTATCCCAGAAGTCGGCATGGCACATGATGCACCGNNGAAACTTTCATCGGCGGCAAAGCCCGCAACATGCACGTCGCCCAACGCAAACGCCGGATTACCGGGACTGGCGGCAAGGACAAAACCGCAGTCATGGGAATTCTTGAGCGTGGCGGCAACGTGCGTACCGTTGTGGTTCCGAATCGCAAGAAGTCTGCCCTGCAAGCTGAGGTCAAGAAGCATGTCGAAGCTGGCGCGGCGCTCTACACCGACGCTTTGCTGTCCTACGATGGCCTCGAAGGGGATTATGCACATCAGGTAATCGACCATGCCGTGAAGTACGTCGATGGTAGGGTTCACACCAACACTCTTGAGAACTTCTGGTCTTTGCTTAAGCGCGGGATCAATGGAACCTATGTCTCAGTCGAACCGTTTCACCTGTTCCGGTATTTGGATGAACAGGCATACCGATACAACAATCGCGCAACACTGCACAATCCAATGAACGATTTCGACCGCTTCAAGATGGCGATGTCTCAGATCGTCGGCAAGCGCCTCACCTGGAATCAACTCACCGGCAAGCTGACAGATGGACAAACGTGCATTAACTGACAAGGAACGCCAGCGGCAAAAGCGAGGCAAGCGAAAAGCCAGTTAGCCTTTGTGGGCGGCTGGCCTTCTCTTTTTCGGCGTGCTTTTTTTGAATGGACTGGGCGGGAGTGCGCTCTTGGGAACTGACAGAATGGTCTTCATCGCATTGCGGAGGCGCTTAAACGCCTCCGGCCCTTCGATCATTTCTGCGTGTGGCTTCATGCCCTATAATCACTGCCTGGATAATTGCGCGTATCACCCTCGGAACTCTTGGCGGGGGACTCTGGGCGATGCGTCGGCAAGCGGCTCCTGATTGAGAGCGCAGTGCGGCTCTCTCCGTTAGGAGAGTGCGCCGATGTCCGTTCAAAGTCAAGCGCTTAAACTGTTTCGGTTTGCGCAGATCGCAAGAGTTCTGAATCCGGTTACGCGAGAGAAAAGAATGTTTGTGGTTCTGACGTTCTACGCTGACGAGAGCTATAGCAACAATTCCTTTAACTTTGGGGGATGGCTGGGGCTCGAATCTGAGTTTTCGCGGTTAGAGTCACAGTGGTTAAAACGCATTGAGTTTGAGCGCCGCCAACACGGCAAATTTGAGCGGTTTCACGCGACCTATTGCAACGCCAAAACCGGAGATTATGAGGGATGGAGCGATGACGACAAAATTGAGCATACAAAGGCCCTGCTTCGAATCGTAACGCGCAGGAAAGTAGCTGCGGTATGTGCTGGATTAGATCGGGCCGCATTGCTGAGAGTCTACCCAGAGGAAGTAGCGAGCGATCCACTAGAGTCTGCCTACAATCTGACGGTCAAGCAGCTCATGATGATGATTGCCAGATATGTGAAAAAGAATTCTGGATATCGCGTCGCCATCATCCACGACTGGGCAGGAGAACGCTACAACGGAATCATCCAGCAAGCATTCTCGAAAATGCGGGACGATACCCGATGGACGCACCGAGACTTGTTTGTATCTTGTACCCCACTCAAATGGGAGGACTGCGTTTTACTCCAGCCTGCCGACATGATCGCCTTTGATACCCGCAAACTTTTGGATCAGACAATCATTCGGTCCTCTCCGCAAATGCGTCGCTCTTTGCAAGTTCTGCTCGGCAAGGGTGTACCCGTGATGGCGAGATATTTTAACGAGGCAACGCTGCGCCGATTACGAGAATTGAGCGCGCAGAACCACGAACGACAAGAAACGGAGGCATAACAGTGCCAGCACCAACGTATCTATCCAAGCACTATCAAACGATGACGCTCCACGTGAAGAAAGACGACTCGCGCCTTGATGCCAGTTACGAACAAGGATGGCGTGTCGTTAAGATGGCCCTCCACCCTGACGGCGAGCGCATCACGCTTCTACTGGAGAAACAGTTTCCGACTCCAAGCTAGGGCTCAGTGCCACATAAGAGCAGTCATCGGCCATCGCACCAAGATACATTTCCCCGATCTTGCCAGCTCGCACGAGGGCTTTCACTTTGTGGTGATGCTCCGCATCGGATCGCCGGACGATCTCTATAATCTCAGCCAGTAGTTCGTCTCCGAGGTCAATAGCGGTTTTCATACTACAGATGTAGCACAATAGACTCAGCCCTGTCACGGCTCCCCAATTGCATCATTTTGGGCTAAGGTCAGTCAAATTAGTTGTTACCCTAAATAGCCCACGGCACAAGCTCTTGCCCCTCAGTAACATCCGCTGATTCCAGACCACTTCGCCAGTTCGGTAGGTGGCCCTGAAAAGGGTAATTATATCGTTGACTAATA
>PMWW01000091.1 GCA_003165795.1 Acidobacteriaceae bacterium | reverse complement strand
CGGTCTAAAGCCGCCCTATACATGCACTCTTGCGGCACGGCTGAAGCCGTGCCCTTTCAAACACAACGGTTGAATTTGCCGCGAACTTACGGGACATGATACTAACTGAAGGACTGTGCTGAAATGTCGGGAGAAATTACTTGGTAATAGGCAACCCGGTTAGAAATAGCTACGGCTCTGTTAAGCTCGGCGCAGCACATGAGAGTTGCCATTCAAGGGGAGTTCGGCTGCTTCAGTCATGAGGCGACGGGAAAGATGCTTCCCCGCGCGATAGTTGTTCCTTGCGCCCGCTCGGCGGAAGGGTTTGACCGGGTCGATAGCGGTTCGGTACAGGCCGCAGTAATTCCCATCGAGAATTCACTGGCGGGATCGGTAGCCGAGCACTTCGACTTGCTGCTTGCACGGGACGTGTTTATTCACGGCGAGCTTCATCTGCGAATTCGGCACAACCTGATTGCTCCGCCGGGAGTCGCGCTGAAGCAGGTCTGTCGAATATTTTCACATCCTATCGCCCTCGACCAGTGCCGGAATTTCTTTCGTTCCCGCCCCGACATCCAAGCCGTGCCTTTTTACGACACGGCGGGAAGCGTGCGCCACGTTGTCTCCGAAGGTCTGCGCGATGCGGCGGCCATCGCGCCTAAGCAGGCAGCCAAACAATATGGCGGACGCGTCCTGCTGGCAGGCATCGAAGACGACCGGCAGAACTACACGCGTTTTCTGCTGATCAATAAATCGCATAAGATCGGCACCGGATCGAACAAAACGTCGATCGCCTTCGCCTTGAAAAATGTGCCAGGAGTGCTGTTCAAAGCGCTGAGCGTCTTCGCGCTGCGCGACATCAGCCTTAGCAAGATTGAGTCACGGCCTTTGCGCGGCCATCCCTGGGAGTACGTTTTCTTCGTGGACCTCTTGCGTGGAGACGACGAGGCAGCCCGCAGCGCGCTGCGCCATTTGGGTGAGATTGCAGAATTCGTGAAGGTGTTGGGAATCTATCCGGCAGCCAAACCGGTTGAGTCAAGATCAGAACCCTAACTATTTTCTGCTGCAGCGGTGTCGCGTCGTGCCTGCACCCGGCTGGCGTGTTCCGCGGCGGACAGGTAGGCGCCGCCCAGCAGCAACATGCCGCTCCAGAACGACCAGAAAATCAGCGTCACGGAAACCGAGAACGGGCCGTAGACTTCCTGAAAATTAAGCCACGGCAGCACCAGGATGTAGAGGTACTTCGCGGCCTCCGACACCAGGCCGGTGATAATGGCGGCCGGCAAGACGGCGCGCGCCGGAACTTTTCCGTGCGGCAAGATCCAATAGATCAGGAAGTAGATGCCAATGGTCGCCAAGATGGCCGACGCCTTCATCACGACGAAGCCCAGGCCTTGGAATACGAAGTTCTGGTCGCTGATTACCATGCCGAGCATGCGCAAGTTCTCGGCCGTCAGGGCGATGGAAAGCATGGCCAGGCAGCCACACGCCAATGCCAGGCCCAGCGAGACCACCAGGTTCATCAGATAAGAGCGGTTCTTCTTGAAGCCCCAAATACTGTTGAGCGCGACCTCGAGGGGAAGGAAAATCCCGGTCGAAGTAATCAGCAGCATGATGAACGACAGCACCTGTCCGCGGCCCTTGACGCTGGCCAGGAATTGCAGATTGCGAATAACAAAATCTTTGTTGCTGGGCAGGTAGTCGCGCAGCAATTCCAGCACCACGTTGTACATGGCTGGCGAGTGCAAGCGATGGACCACGGTCAGCAGCAGCACGATGAACGGGAAGAACGAAAGGATGGAATTCGCCGCCACCGAGAAGGCGTAGGTATGCACCTCGGTCTGCATCAGGTAGTGCAGGGTTGACCAGCCATGCCGGCGCAGGCGATGCGAGAGGCTGTAGGTCTGGGGGAGATGTTGGAAGAGTTCTTGCCGGTCATCCTCCTCCAGCAAGCGCTTGGCGGCCGTTCCCGGCCTAAGTGGAGTGGAATGCAACTCTGTGGTTCCATGGGGCTTAAGAGCGGTCGCCAGGCCGATGGTCGAGCCTCTCACGAAGGAAACTGGGGAGAGATTCGAGGGATTGTCGCCGGGCGCGCCAGAGTTACTGCTCATCGTTTTCAATCGTAACAGAGTGAGCAGCGCAGGTTGCGGGGAAGGCTGTCTTCCCCAAAATGGGACTGAACGTTTCACATTGGGAACACCGGGAAGTTACTGTGCAGGAAACACTTGCCAAAGGGCAGAGTTCCTGTAATTATCTTTTGCTCCCCTTCAAAGGGCGAAGGAGGAGCTCTCGGTTTCTCCGAAACGCGGATTTGGGTTGATGTTTCTGTCAGCAGTCAGATTTCACGCATTGCACGGGTTCCAGGGACCTGCTCGGAACGGACGGTAGTAGTCCGCCTTCGCATGCTCCGGGGCCTTTTTTCATTGCAGGAAAAGCTGCGAACTGAGCCACAACCCTTGTTTCCCGGCAACGTTGAGACGTCTTCCAGGCCTGCTCCCACCACCCCCAGGCTGCGCGAACCTAGCGCAGTTTGGGTCACGGTCCTCAGGGTTTGTGCTCGGAACGTCGGCGAAGCAGGGGTATTCAAGATTCATTGTTGAAAGGAGCGGGTTGTGAGAGAGAAAGGTACAGTCAAGTGGTTTAATGGAGCCAAAGGGTACGGGTTCATTCAGAGGTCCACGGGCGAGGACGTGTTCGTGCATTTTTCGGCTATCCAGGAAAACGGTTATCGCAGCTTAAACGAGGGCGAGACAGTAGAGTTCGACCTCACCAAGGGACCAAAGGGCTTCCAGGCCGCTAACGTCGTGCGCGTTTAGGACGTCTTCGCCCATGCGAAAGTTCGGGTCAGCGTCACTGAAGCTTGCTTTCGAGTTGGGGCCAAAACCACCGAACCCTCCCCCGCGGGAGGGTTTTATCCGGACGTTGACTTCATCCTAGGGATTACGAGCTCGCCGCCAGTTGCGCGTTACAGCTTTCGGACAGCGCGGAGAGCTTGTTTACGGCATTGTCTACCGACTGCTGGGCAACCTCGGCGCCAAAGGCCTGCTTGTCGGCCTCGATGACGGTGAGGCTCTTTAAGCCGATGAAGCTCAACATGTGACGCAGGTAGGGAACCTGGAAATCGGCCGCAAATGCCGGCGTGCCTTCGGCATACGAGCCTCCGCGGGAGACGATCGCCAACACCTGCTTTCCTTCCGGAATCAGCCCTTGCGGCCCCTTGTCGCTATAGCTAAAGGTCTTGCCGGCCCGGGTAATCAGATCGATCCAGGCTTTCAGGGATGCCGGAATCGAGAAGTTGTGCATGGGAACGCCCAGCACGATAACATCGGCCGCCCGCAACTCCTCGATAAGAGTATCGGACAGCGCCAACGCTTGCTGTTGTTCCGGCGTCTGCTGGGCGGCCGGGGTGGTAGAGGCCTCGATCCAAGATTCGGTCAAGAAGGGAAGCGGCTCGGCCACCAGGTCGCGTTCGATGACCCGGCCATCGGGATTATGGGCTGTCCATTGCTCGGCCACATGCCGGGTGAGCCGTCGCGAGACCGAATTACTGCGGGGACTGGAATTGACGATCAGCAGGGTGTGCATGGTCGAACCTCATGGGCCATTTGCCGGGGCCAGTGGTTTTATGTTGCCACAAGTACAATATGTGTTGCAACACGTATATAGATGCCGGGCGGCTGGGGGAAGATTCAGCTTGCGGAGAAACCAGCGGAAGGCATTTCGTCTCCCGCAGGAGGCAGGTGGGTAAATCCTGCAACCCGCGCCAGGCTGGAGGGTCAACCTAATTAAGGAGTGGACTGGGACTCCAGTTCCGGCTCGAAAATCAGGGCGCAAAGCCGGCCCAATTCGCGGCAGTTTTCCTCGCTCAGCCGGCGCAAGATGGTGGCGGTTTGAGCATCGATCTGGGGCCGCATTTTATCGAGGAGTTTTGTCCCTTTGGGGGTGATGTAGGTGACCGTTTGGCGCTGATCGCTATCGCCCCGGTAACGCTTCACCAATCCGCGCGTCTGCAGACGGTCCACCAGCCGGGTGATGTCGGAAGCGCGATCTACCATGCGGCAAGCGATCTCACTGCGCGCGTGTCCTTCGGGGTGGACACCTCGCAGAATGCGCAGCACGTTGTATTGCGGACGAGTGATGCCATAGCTCTCGCAGGTCCCGTCCATGAGATCGTTCAGCGTGTTGGCCGCCACGATGACGCTCAGCAAGGCTTCCTGGGCGGGGTTGGCGAACTGCGTCTGCTTGAGACGGCGGCTAAGGGCCTCGCTCATGCTGTCCTTTATAGCCAGAATTGCTGCGCTTGTCACGGGCAGAGAATCTTTCCCGGTTTGAAGTCGAAGGTCTTGTCCGGCGGCTGCTTTCAGTCAAAAGCAAAGTCGAGTGGGCAAAAAGCCTTCCTGTCCCGAGACAGGAAGGCCACGATGCCCCGGGGAGGGTCTCCGCCCGAGCTGGTTGCGGGTGGGCATCAGCCGTGAGCGGAAGGGGGAAGTTTCGCGCCTCACGAAAAAGCTGAGGTATTGGGGTGCCACGGCAGTTAGCGGGAAACTCACCTGTCTTCCGCTCGTGACGCCCTGTTCCTTACTGAGTTATCGTTCCGGCGCTTCACCGGCGCCGAAGGTGGAACCACTTCTGGTTTGCTTCGCTTCGCGCTATTGTGTAGTGCAATAGATGGGCCAGTCTCGAAATCGTGAGTTGGCATGGGTTTGCGGATCGGAGTACTGGAAATGCAAGTGTAATTCCTACCGGTAGCGGGAAAGTCTGCTCCCAGGCGGAAGTTGGCGTCGCGGTGACTACAAGTCAGCGCTTTGTCGAGAACCTGCGGCGGCGAGGTTGAGTCGCTGGATCGCCCAGCGGGCATGCTCGGCAACAATGGTGTCTTCGTCACGGCTGAGTTGCTGCAACACCGGCAGGAATCGTTCCTCGCCGCTGTTGGCCATGGCGACTGCCAAATTTCTGCGAAGACCGTTGACCCGCGCCCGCTTTACCGGAGAGCCGCGGAAGATTTCCCTAAACTCCTCGACGCCGAGCTGTGCCAGCCACCCGAGATCAGGATTGACCAGTTCAGCACGCGGTGCGAACTCCAGCTCGGTCGTAGTGGGACTGTTCTGGTTCCAAGGACAAACATCTTGGCAGATATCGCAGCCGAAAACTTGCCGCCCCATGCCGGGACGGAGTTCTTCCGGAATGGAGCCGCGCAGCTCGATGGTGAGATAGGAGATGCACTTCGTCGCGTCCAGCTGATAGGGAGCGGGGAAGGCATGGGTTGGGCAAGCATCGAGACAGCGGGTACACGAGCCGCAGCGGTCGGGCGGAGGCAAGTCCGGAGTCAGCTCCAGCGAAGTCAGCAGCACTCCGAGGAAGAGCCACGAACCAAGCTGCTCGTTCAGGATGCAAGTGTTCTTGCCGATCCAGCCGATGCCGGCGTACTTGGCGAAGATGCGCTCGATGATTGGACCGGTATCGACGTAGCACCAGGTGCGGGGCGCGGGAACTTGCTGTTGCTCGCACAGATCAAGGAGCCGGGCTTCGAGAATGCGGAGTTTTTCCAGCAGTACATCGTGATAGTCGCGTTGCGACCAGGCGTAGCGCGAGATCCATCCCTGCGTTGCCGCTCCAGCATGGGTGGAGTAGGGCCGGTCGGGGTTGTAGTTGAGCGCGCAAGCCACCACCGAACGCGCCCACGGAGCGGCGTTGGCCAGCGAGGCGCGCTTGAGTTCGCCGGCGTTGTTGCGCGCTTCCAGATACTTCATTTCGCCGGCGCGGCCCTCGGCAATCCACTCGGGGAAAAAGCGGTGCTCCGGCGCATCGGCGACGCCGGCGACGCCGGCAAGGTCAAAGCCGACTTCGGCGGCGAGGCGCTTCAGATCGGCTTTCAGGTTGGAAATGGTTGGCACTGGTGGGACTCGAGCCGATTATACGAGCTAAGGGAAACCCGCGGCTCCGCTGGATGACACTCTCCCAAACCTTTATTCACGCTTTACATTTAACGCTTGGCGTCATACGCTGGCAAGGTGATCAAGTCTTTCCGGTCGCGGGAGACCGACCAGCTTCACGGCCGGCAGCGAGTCAAGCGCTTCCGGGCTTTCGAACGGGTGGCCCAGAGAAAGCTGCGGCAGTTGGATATTGCCGCCGAGCTTCGTGATTTGAGGTCTCCGCCGGGCAATCACCTGGAAGCACTGAAAGGCGACCGGGAAGGGCAGCACAGCATCCGCATCAACGACCAATGGCGCATCTGCTTTATCTGGCGTAAGGGCGATGCCTACGATGTGGAAATTGCGGATTACCACTAGGAGGCTGCTGAAAAACTCGGAAAAGCAGATCCCTTACCGACTAAAGTCGGTGAGGGATGACAAGAAAGTAAAGGACTTGCCACGGCGTAGCTAAAGCTACGCCCCTTCAAAACTCCCGAATCCGACTTTTTCAGCAACCTGCTAGGAGGGCACATGGCTAAATCTCAAAAACTTCCGCCCATTCATCCCGGAGAAATTCTGCGCGAGGATTTCATGAAGCCGCTCGGTATCAGCATGAACCGGCTCGCGCTCGATCTGCATGTTCCAGTGACCCGGATTGCCGAGATCGTGCATGAGCGGCGGGGCGTTACTCCCGATACCGCTTTGCGGCTGGGGCGCTATTTTAATACCAGTGCGCGTTTTTGGCTGAACGCCCAATTCAGTTATGATCTTGAAGTCGCACAGGATGCGCTGCAGAGCACGATTGAGCGCGATGTTCGTCCACTGGTCGCGTAGAGGAATTGAAATTGATGGCTGAAGCTGGGTGCTGAAAGCTAGTTGCAAGAACCTATCTCAGAAATCCGAAACGCTCCTGCCCCGAGTAATCTTCGGGGGCTAAAGAGACGGTTTTGCGACTGGGTGGCGCCGCTCTGCGGCTCAGACTAATTTCCCACTTGACCGGGGGCTTACGCCACCCGGCTAACTTCATAGCCGCCGCTGCGCGGCTAGTTTGATAAATTTTTCCAGCCCTTCGTTCCACTGCAAAATTTCTGCCGCAGTCGCGACGCAGTCTCTAAAGCCCGACATTCAAAGGACCCGTACGGCACGGCTGAAGCGTGCCCCTGCAAACCCGATTTATGAGATAGCTACTAGTTACTAGTCGCTTCCTCAAATCCCCAGCTTCTTCACTTCCTCGTTGTAGTACTTACGGTAGAGGATGTCCCACTCCTGGGAGCCTTCGAGGATGGTGCGGCGCTGGCTTTCAATTTTCTGCCGGGCGGCAGCGTCGATCTTGGCCTCCTGGGTCATCAGGTTTTCCAGAACGCGGCGGACTTCCAGGCGGATGGTGTTGCGGTCCTCCACGAAGTCGACGCTTTCCACTTCGGCAAGAGCGTCAGCCACGGCGTGCGCCAGCTTATTGATCTTTTCGCGGCTGACTCTCATAGCACCGCCTTGTACTTGCGCACCAGCTCGTTCTTGATCTTCTTGAACATCTCCTGGTAATTGGCGCCACTGCGCTGCATCTCGTCGGCGTAAGTGTCAAGGATGATGCGGACTTCGTCGTTGATGCGGTCTTCCAGCGCGAGCTCTTCCAGCAGGGCCGCGCTGATGCGATCTTTCACCGCCGCCTTATCGGCGGTCTCGATGAACTCGCCCTCGATGAGCTTGTTGGTGACCTCGCGGGCCAGATAGCCCACATATTCTTTGGAGAAGAGCATGTCTTGTTTGGATCAGCTAGAGAAACAGATAGTCTACCACGGGAGTTGGCCCGCTGGTAAAGACGGCAAGGGGCCGGTAGTGGCTCAGTTTGGAAGCAAAGCCAGAAATTCTGCCATCGTCCAAGCGTGATCGCACAGTCCCGCTTCCATCGCAGGAGTGACCCGCAGCGTTTGATGAATCCGTACAAAGTTGCAGTACAGGAGGTGAACGGCAACCGCATACGCGTGATTGTCGATCTTCTTCGAGAAGGCATTTGTCAGACGAGTGAAGCGCCTTACATGCATCCGCATTGTAAGGTTCTGGCGCTCGACAAAGCTCGTGCTCACGTGCTTCGGATCGGGGTTTCCGCTGACCACCTTCATCTCGCAACCGATGCAGGTGGCTGGAGAATAACGCGTTTCGGTTTCTAAGGAAGCGCCGTAAATCTCTTGTAACTGAGCATAGTCAACGTCCATTCCGAATGCCTCTTCAACCGCATACAGATAAGCCTTGTGACCGTCTGTCGTGATCTGTACGCGCCCCACGATGCGCTCGGAGCAGTCTTTCATGAAGTCCATTGCCCAGTCAGCGCCACGTCCGCCAACGAGATATGACACCACCAGCTTGGTATCGGAGTCTATGCCGACCCACGTCCAAACGTCACCCCATCCAATCTCTTTTTTGGCGGGGCTGACATTCCGTGCCTTAGCGCCGACATATGCCCATATTTCGTCACACTGTAGACGGCGCACACGGACGTTGCGAATGTGCTTGTCGTGATACTGCATACAGGCCACGCCGAGGTCTACCAGAACCTTGGTGACCGTATTCCGTGCAACACCCGTCATGCGTGAAGTTGCCCGGATGCTGTTTCCCTCCACAAGGGCGGAGACAACTCGGATGCGCTCGTCACTGTTCAGCCTGTTTATACTGAGCATTATGCTTGAGCAAACAAAAAGAGTCAAGCATTTTGTTTAATTTCACTTGATGCTAGCTAGTAAGCATGATAATTTTTACTCAGCGTTATGAGGCGCCGAGTAATCTCCTAAATTCTCTCGCCCTTTACGGTTGACACACGCGCCCAGAAGCGGTCAAACTCTTTAGCCCAAGAAGTGTATCTAGTGAAATGACGGTAGCAGATGGATCTTAACGTGAGGGCATTCCGCACGGTTCAGGATGCCATTAGAGACGATTCGTCCGCTCCGAATGCGAAAAAAGCTGCTTCTAAGAAGGGTGGGCTAATTGGCGGCCCGTCGCGTGCAAGATCAATTAGCCGAGAGCGCAGGGTTGAAATTGCGAAAAAGGCGAATCAGGCGCGTTGGAAAAAATCCAGCGCCGGGGATTGATTCTAATGTGCACAGCAGCATTGACATTTAATGAATTGGAGAGAAAGTCACAGTCGACCAAGGGCTGGACGTTGGTGGCCAAGAATGCCCGCAATGCTGTGATAGGTATTGCGACAACGCTTGTCGTCTCCAAGACGCTCGATAGGCTGGTGACTGCGCTTACTCCAGAAAGACTAGCATCACTCTCTCCTAAGAACAAAGCCGAGCTTACAGCCGACCTACAGGAACTCCATGCGTTGCTCGTTGTGGGGTGTAGGCAATCAGAGCGAGAGCAAAGCCGCGCTTTTCGGCTTCTTATGTCTAAAATCGAGGAGCGCACCGAAGACTTGGGAGACATTATCGAAGACCTAGTGCTTTCGGGAGACGAGCAGTTCAAGATGTTGCTATCGGATTGCGTTAAGAGCATATCCGCCCCAGTGATATCGGAGCTAGTTGGACGGATGGAGGGTAGACTCGACGGCCAGCCCACAGTTTAATACGCTGCGGGAAGGATGGAAGAAGAGTGGGTATTCGTCGATTGACGCTGATTTAGAAGAAGCGTTCAAGTCCATCCGTATCAACGTTCAAGCCTGCCAATGCAAACCAATTGTCTTGCCCAAGGAAATCTTGGGCGATTTTCTACTCTTCAAGTACAGAGCGAAAAACAAATCGGCCAAAGAAGGGGCAAGTGGGGGATGGAGGTTTTATGCACTCTTCGACCGAAGTAGAGCTATTTTGTATCCCATCATCGTTTACCCGAAAAAGAAGTGGGTGGATGCCGCTACTGAACTCATTAAACAATCGCTCGCTGAGATAATTGCCATTCTAAGTTCAAACTGAGACACTACCCAAGGCCCCCGTCCTTGGCAGGGCCGAGCGCAACGGCGCGAGATCCCACCGCTACAAACTCTCCTTCAGCAACAACTGTTCGGCGGGCGAGAAGACATGGGCGCGGATCATCATGGTGCTCAGCAGAGAAGTGAGGCCTGACGAGGCCAGTATCATGGCGATTACCACGAACTGATAGATGGCGGCGTAGAGCGGGCTCGATCCGGAGAGCAACATGCCGGTCATCAGGCCGGGAATCCAGACGATGCCGAGCGAGCGCAGGTTGTCGATGGCGGGAATGAGAGAAGAGTGAATGCTCGACTCGGCATAGCTGGCGACGGTGTTCTCCGGAGCTGCGCCGAGAGCCAGAGCGGTTTCGATTTCGCCGGCGTGCGCCAGTACTTCCGAGCGAAAGCGGTTGAGCGCCAGCCCGTTGGTGTTCATGGCGTTGGCGATGATCATGCTGCCCACGGGAATGAGCGAGGTGATGGCGGTATCGATCACGCCGGCCCAGGTCATCACCGCCGTCACCAGTCCCGCGCCGGCGGCGATGGAGTAGGTGGAAACCTTTTGCGCTCCGGGAATGTTCTTGGCGCGCCGGGCCGAGATGGAGCCTGCCGCTAGAATCATGCCGGCCAGCAGGAAGACGCTGCTCCAGCGCGGGGCTTTCAGCAGCAGCACCAGGATGGAGCCGACGGCTACGATCTGCACCAGGCCGCGCACCAACGCGATGGCGGCATCGCTTTCGAGATGAATGTTGCGGCGTCGCGCCAGCAGGATGACGGCGAGCGCCAGCACCGATGCGATGGCGGCCTGCGCCAGGCCAAAGGCGATCTGCGAATGGAACAGCGACTTAAGCACCCAACACCTCCTGGGTTGTTCCCAACTGAAGCAGCCGACCAGCTTCAAGGATGGCGACGCGGCGGCACAGGCGGCGGGCCTGATCGCGATCGTGCGTCACCAGCACCGACGTAAGCGAGCTTTGGTTGATGAGGTCGCGAATCAACTGCTCGACTCCAGCCTTCGCCTGCTCGTCGAGCGCCGAGGTTGGCTCGTCGAGCAGCAAGACCTCGGGACGGTTGGCCAATGCGCGGGCCAGTGAGATGCGCTGCTGCTCGCCGCCGGAAAGATTGGCGACGTTGCGGCTGGCGAAGCCGGGCAGTCCAACGCGCTCCAGCAGGCCGGCGATTTCGTTGTCGGGCAGCGTCTCTCCGCGCTGCGCTGGACCAAAGCGCAGATTGGAAGCGATGTCGCCAGGAAACAGAAACGGGCGCTGCGTAACCATGCCGATGCGGCGGCGTAGCTGGCGCGGGGGAATGCGGCGATAGTCTTCGTCTTCGAGAAAGACCATGCCGCTGGTGGGCTCATCCAGGCGGTTCAGCAGCCGCAAGAACGAGCTTTTGCCGGAGCCGCTGGGCCCCACGACTCCCAACAATTCTCCGCGCTGCACTGCGAGGGAAATTTCGCTGACGATCCAAACTTCACCTACGCGGCGTCCCAGGCGCTCCGTTCGCAGGACCGCGGCATCGGGCGGGACGCCAGGCGAGGCGTTCATCAGTCGAGATGTCCGTAGTAGATTTTGGTTTCGTAGTCCAGCACGACGTGGTCATCGACGGCGTAGGTGGAGAAAAGTTGCGGCAGGGCGGCGATCATCGCAGCGTGGCCTTCGCCGGACCTGGGGATGTAGGACGAGGAGAGCAGGCGGCCGCGCAGGCCGTCGAAATCGAGCCGCTGCTGATTGTGCTGTTGGATCTGCTGCATCTTATGCGGACCGAAAAAGTGCTGCAGCGTGGCGTAGTTAATCAGCCTGTGGGTGACGCGTTCGTAGTCGGTCGAGTGCTGGCGCACAAAGGCCTCGTAGGCGTGCAGAAAGGGCGTGGACTGGCTGTCGCGATCGTGCCAGACCAACACGGCCCAGCCGCCAGGTTTCAGGATGCGACCGAATTCGGTGCGCGCCTCACGCGGCCGGAACCAATGGAACGCCTGGCCAACGACCACGAAGGCGACACTGCCGGCGGTGAGCGTAGTAGCCTCGGCGCTGCCATCGACCGTGCTGAAGTTGGGGTAGGCGGCAAGATACTTTTCCCCGGCAACGCGCATCTCGCGGTTAGGCTCGACGCCGATCACGCGGTTGCCATTGGCGAGAAAGACTTCCGCCAACATGCCCGGACCGCAGCCGACGTCGGCGATGACATGCTCCGGTTGCAGACCGCAGGCCTGGCGCAGGGCGTTGACGATGTCGTGCGAGTAGCGCGGGCGGTACTTGGCGTAGTCTTCCGCCCGATCGGAGAAGCGTGCGATGGGATTGCTACCTGGATCAGCCATTCACCCAAGAATGATATCGTAACCTGACCGATGACACCGGAGGGCCACACGAAGACGCCGCTGGTCACAGCCATGTGTGACGCCATCCGGCGGATTCCGCGGGGCCGGGTCAGCACTTATGGGGCGATCGCCAAGGCGGCCGGTTATCCACGCTGCGCCCGCCAGGTGGGGCGGGTCCTGAAGCAAGCGGGCGGATTGCCCTGGCACCGGGTGGTGGGCTCCGGAGGGCGGATTTCGTTGTGCGGCGAGGCTGCCCTGGAGCAACGCTTCTTGCTGGAGGCCGAAGGGATCCACTGCAAAGGCAGGCGGGTGGACATGAAGACGTTTGAGCACCACTTTGCAGCGGATGGACGGAAGGTCGCAAAGAAGGTCCGCCGAGACCGTCCGCTACCGCGAAAGTAGTACAGACGGCAGGAATTTCAGCCGGTCGGAGCGCAGCCGATGCCGTAGAATAGGAGCTGATTCACAACAAAATCAGATCATATGTTTACCTCGGGCCGCTCACCGCTACTTGCCATCGCGATACCTTTTCTGTTGGCGGGTCCTCTGTTTGCGCAGCGTTATCCAGAACGCGACCACACCGTTTTTCATCGCACGCCACCGGCGCAAACCAAGCGCTCCGTGACGCCGGGAACAGGGCCGCGAAGTCACGCGGCGACTACGACTACAGCAAGTAATGGCGGTCATAGCGCTAGTCCAACCAACGGACAGAGCGCTTCTTACAGCGGCCCATCGGCGAATACCAAGCCCGGCACCATGAGCGCGCCGGACACCAACGAACATCCGTCGCAATAACCAGCGCCCAGTAACCCAAATTGAATTTGAGCAATGTGCCAGTTGAGCAGGTAAAGGGCATGGCCAAGGCACGCCAGCATCAGCAGCCCGTTCCAACCCTTGGGCCAAAACCAGCGGCGGCTGATGGCCGGCAGTTTTTCTACCAGGTGTTATACGCGGTGCCTTCGCTGGAACTCTGCTCGCTGCCGCTATGCACGTCGACGATTCCGGGGTCGGTCTGGTCGGGCGACATGATGCTCTCATCGGTGACCGGAACCCAACTGTCGCGGGCATTGGTGAACGGGTCCTTGGGAAGCTCCTTGAGGTAGCCGGCCGTGACTATGTCTTGCAGCGAGGTCGGCGCCTTCTGTTTGTCGAGCGTGTATTGATCGATGAGCGACCGCAGGGTGTAGAGATCGTCGCGCAGCGCAGTCTCCTTGGCATGAAGGATGGACGAGGTGTAGTTAGGAATGGCGAGCGACAATAGAATGACGATGATGCTGATCACCACCATCAGTTCGATAAGCGTAAAGCCGCGCTGTTGAAAACGCCGTTTCATAGGACCGCGATAGATACATCCGATCGGTGCCGAAGCGCTGTTCTCCCAACCTACCACGTTTTATATTTCGTTCCGTCCAGGCCGGTGCCTTCGGACTTGGTGTAGACGTCGAAGACGTTCTGCTCGCCCCAGGAATCGGAGTCGGGATCGTCCTGCATCGAGCGCAAGCCCCATTCGTCTTTGCCGGTCATGGGATCAGTTGGAATGTGCCGCAGGAAGCGCAGCTTCTTGCCGTTGGTGTCCACGCCCTTCACCAGGGTTTCCAGATCGGGAGGATAGCCCTGGCTATCAACTTTCACCTGAAAGGCCCCGCGATCGGCGGCGTCCTTGTAACGGTCAATGGCATCGCGCATCTGCCAAAGGTCACGGCGCAACTCGCGCTCTTTATTGCGCTGAATGACGACGTGCACCACCGGAGTGGCGGCCGCCGTCAGGACCATCAGGATGGTCATCGCGACAATGAGCTCGACAATGGTGAAGCCGCGCCGGCGCCCACCACGAGTCCCAGGCGCCTGGGCTTCGGACTCGCCGGGTCGTGCATTGGCAAGAACGCGATGGGAGTGGCGGAAAAACACTGCCTTTATTTTAGTCCTTCCCTAGCTGGTGGTGGACTCTGCGAGCAAGCCAAGAGGCGGCGGAAGCAGATTCCCCGCTGCGCCCGTAATGACAATTCTCCAGATCACAGCAAATGCGATCGTGGTCCGGCTCTCGACCGCACCTGTTCGTTAGACGGCGGCCCTAGTGAACGGTCACGATGGCTTGCGAGCCGCTGGCAGGAACGTTCTGCATAGCGGCGTTCTTGACCACGGCGCGGTTGATGCTCAGAGTGGACTGTCCCGGAGCGCGCGCCTGGAAAGTCAGGGTGAAGACCGACCCATCGCCGGAAATCCCGGGGGCTCCCGGGGGCCGCGATGCCGTCAGCTGCAGAATTCCCACCATGCTGTCGTCGCGATTCACCAGGGCTACGGTCTGCCCGTCCTGCGAAAGCATGGTTCCGTTGGAGACATTCAGCAACTGCACGACACGCGGGTTGTACAGCAGCTGCACCGGGACGGAGAAGACATTCTGGCCGCCCGTCAGATTTACGTTGACGGTGAACGTGGAACCCACGGCCTGATCGAGAGTGGGCGGATCGAAGCTCAGGATCGCGCTGCCCGGCGGGGCCGAGGCCGCGGTGGGCTGAATGCTGCTCACCGGGGTGGCGCTGGCTTGGGGCTGCATCGGCGGATTTCTCGGTGCCGAGTTGTTCATTGCTCCCGGACCCATCTGGCCTTGCGGCTGTCCGTTTCCGGGCTGCGGAGTGGGGGGCTGCGAGTTGTCGCGTCGCAACGAGATGGTGTTGGCAGTGCCCACGTCAATCGCCTTCAGATTGCTCGCCGTGACATCCTGAGCGCGCACGATATGCGGGATCAGGATGAAGACGATCTCATTGTCATTGGTTTGCTTCTGCTCCTCGGCAAAGAGGTACTTGAAGAGCGGGATCGACGCCAGTCCGGGGATGCCGGACAGCGACTTGGTCTGAGTGCTCTCCAGGATGCCGCCCAGGATGTTTACCTCTCCTTCCCTAAGGCGGATCTCGTTCTCAATCTTGCGCTGCCCGATAACCGGCTGGTTAATGCCGCCGATATTTTGGTACGAGTCAATCGCCGAGATATCCACGGAGAGCTTCAGAGTGATCTCGTCGAGCCCATGAACGCGAGGAGTGATATCGATATTTACCCCGACGTCGATGTAGCTAAACTGGGTGTTGACCAACGGGTTGATGCCGACGCCGCCAATGCCGGGCTGGAACGAGCCGGTAGCCACGGGAACGCGCTCGCCGATCTTCAGCGAGGCCTTCTGGCCGTCAGAGGCGCGGATTTGCGGCTGCTGGATGAGCTTGCTGCTGCTGTCGCTCATCAGGAAGTTCGCGGTCGTGGTCGGGATGGTCACCTCAAAGTTGGTCGCATTGAGGTGGGCGAGGCTGTTCAAGCTGATGTTTCCGGTATTGGAGGTCGAAGTGGTCGCGGTTCCACCGGTTCCAGAGGCGGTGCTCGCCGTGGTGGTGGTGGTGGTTCCGGGAGATTCCTGCACGGCCACCGAGACGCTGGTGGGCGGACTGATGCCCAGGTTACGCATTTTGTCGCGAGTGACTTGCATGATGGCAATTTCCACCACTACCTCGGGCCGCGACTTGTCGAGGTCTTCGATCAGCTTTTCGGCCATGACGATCTGGTCGGGCGTGCCCCGCACCACAATCGCCTGTTGCGACGGAAACTGTTGCAGGCGCTGGGTATCGAGCAAGGTACGAAGAATGTTGACCAGGTCCTGCAATTCGTTGGGCTGGGAGAGATTGGTCAAGTAAAACGTGCGAATGACGCTCTGCTCTAACTCCTTGCGCTTGGCCGGACTGTCGGTGGCGACAAATATGGTGTTGGGGGTCACCGGACGCCAGAAAGTTTTCGATTCCAACGCCGTGATCTCCAGGGCCTCCTGCAGGGTGACGCCATTCAGGTCCACGCGGACTTTCTTGGAGTTGAAGTCGGGGTCGAAGAGAACGTTGACTCCCGCCAGCCTTCCGATGGTTTCGTAAACCGTCTTGGCATCCTCGGTGAGCTTCAGGGTAATCGGGGTTTGCGAGATGGGCGCTAACTCCACCGGTCCGGTCGCCTCTTCCATGCGCTTGGTCAAACCAGATTCCGTGGTGGGGGCGGGCGCCGGCGTGGGATTAAGGCTCTTCTGGATAAGCTGCCGAGTTTTATTGCCTTCCTGTTGCGCGATGAAGCTGGACGGATCGATGGCCAGCGCCTGCTCGAAGTCGGTCAGCGCTTCTTGCAACTTGCCGGCATTCACCAGAATTTCGCCCTTGTGAACATAGGCCGCCGCCGCCAGAAAGCGTACGTACTCGAAGGAAGTGCGGTAGGTCAAATCCGCTGGCTTAAGTTGGTAGGCCTGATGGTAAAAATTGTAGGCGGCAATGTAGTCCTGCCGAACTTCGGCGGCCTTACCCTTATCGTAAGCCGCCTTGGCAGCCTTGTCTGTGGAGGCAAGTGCTGACCCTGCTAACACCAGTAGCAGCGCCAGCACACCGATAAAGCGTTTCATTGCGGTCCTTAAGATCCCGGGGAATTCGCGCCGGACCTTTCGCCTCCGAACGGCCAGAGATGGCAGGCTCCGGATATAAGACTTAGGCCCACGTCAAACGTGAGCACAGTTCACGTTCAACACACCTCTACAGCTTAAGTGAAACGAAGATGGTGTGATCGGCGCGATTATAGCATCTCCCGTGCAGGGCAAGCGGTTGCATTCATCGGCTGTTAGCAGCCAAGGTTCGGAGGTGACGCAGGCGTTAATGGCGGTTTCCGCCCGGCGCAGCCGATGACCTTTCGAGGTGTGCGATTCCCAGCTAACAGCGGCGCGCGGCCAGCAATGAGTGCGCTGCGACAGAGGTTTCGCCAAGCGTTGAGGTTGCTGCGGCAGACCCCGAAAACTATGGGAACTGAAAGGCGCGAATTGCCGAATAAAATACAGCAAAGATGTGAAAAGGCCGCTTGTAAAGTGGACACGACTTCAGGCTAAAATAAGAGGATGACTTTCTTCACGAAGGGCTGCGCGGTTGTTCTGGCTCTGTTACTCACTTCCTGTGGTGGGTTCTTTGTTTCGAACGACACGGTCACTCAACTGTCGGTGTCGCCAACCAACCCTACAGTGCAAGTGGGCTCGTCCACGCAATTTACGGCGACGGGGACCACCGCGGTGGGAAATCAGATTGACGTGACCCCAGGCGTGAACTGGACTTCTTCGAAACCGGCCATAGCTACCGTGAACTCTGCCGGGCTGCTGACGGGAGTAACTGCCGGCATATCGGTCATCGGTGCGAGTTATCAGGAGGGCTCGACCCAGACGATTGCAACCGTCACGTCGGCGGTTCTCACCTCGATCGCGATCGCGCCCTTGGCGGCTACGCTTTCAGTGGCAGGCACCCAGCAATACACCGCAACCGGCACATATGCCGATGGCACCCAGCAGGACTTGACAGGAGTTGCCACCTGGGCGTCGAGCAATGTGGGTGTGGCCACAATCTCCGCGACCGGACTGGCGACGGGAGTGGCTTCTGGAAGCACCAGCATCTCGGCGGTCTACGGCGGTTTCACCGCGCAGACCACGCTTACGGTTACAGGGATATAAGATCGAGCAGGCTGCTGAAAAAGCCGGGAAAGCAGATTCCTCGCGGGCTGANNACTTTTTCAGCAACCTGCTAGGGACATAAGGTCTTCGGACTCGCGATTTTAAGGCCTGCGATTTCGAAGGGGCGTAGCTTTAGCTACGCCGTAGAAATTTGTTTTTCATCCCACGCCGGCTTGCAGCCGGCGACACCACCCATACCGGCTCGGATCGTGTGTTAGCATCGAAAAACGCATGTAATGCCCGCGTCAATGGCTAGCCCCGCCACGTCAGTCTTCCCCTATTCCTGGAGCAGGATGTAAGGTTGTTGACCTGGACCGGAACTAAGCAGCGTGCTTGTTATGTCTCGTCAGTCGCAGATACCAACTCGTCCGGAGAAAGAGAAGAAGACGCGCCGCGATCCCACCGCCAGCGGCGAACGCGATGCCTCGGTCAATCGGGCCGCGTCGCACAACTATTTTCTTCTGGAAAAATTCGAGGCCGGCATTGCTCTGCGCGGCACCGAGGTCAAGTCCGTGCGCGCCGGGCGCGCCAATCTGAAGGACGCTTACGGACTGGTGAAGGATGGCGAGCTGTGGCTGATCAATGCCCACATCGGTCCATATGAGCACGGGAACATTTTCAACCACGAGCCGCTGCGCACGCGGAAGCTGCTGGTACACAAGAATGAGCTGAACAAGCTTCTCGGCAAGACCCAGCAGAAGGGCCTGACCCTGGTTCCGACCAAGCTGTACTTTCGCAATGGCCGCGTGAAGGTTGAGATCGCCGTGGCCCGCGGCAAGCAGAACTGGGACAAGCGCGAGACCGAACGTCGCAAAACCGCCGACAAAGAAGCCCGCGAGGCCGTCGCGCGGAGCAGGAAAACGTAATCAATGACTCGACGTTGGAGCGGCCCAGCTGGAGAGACTGTTGAAGGGCCCGCTTGCATCACGCGGTGAAGGGGCGCCCTTCAATGAGAGGATGGAATAACGCAAGATGAAAACTACGCTCAATACCGGAATACCTTCGCAGATCGAAACCGAATGCCTGGTCGTGGCCGTGACCGACGCCGCCGAGAACAACAATAGCGGCGACAAATCCGAAAAACATAGCCCGCAAATCCAAACCGACGACCGCGCTGTGCAAGACGCCGCAGCCGACCTCATCGCCTCGGGCGAAGTTACCGGCAAGATGCTGGAGATCGCACTGTTGCACAAGCCGCAAGGGCTGAACGCCAAGCGTTTGCTGTTGATTGGCGGCGGCAAGGCGAACAGCTTCTCTTCGGCTGAGCTGCGCAAGCTGGCCGGTGCGGCGGTGCGCACCCTGAAGGCGAAAGACCTGAAGAGCTTCGCGTTCATCATGCCGAGCGGGGTTGACGATGCCGCGAAGTCGATGGTGGAAGGCGCGTTCGTCGGCAACTTCGATCCTGACTACTACAAGAGCGATCGCAAGGAACAGAAGATCGAAGAGTTGACCATCGTCGCTTCCAAAGGCGCGAACCAGAGGTCGGTGAATTCCGCGATGGAGCAGGGCCGCATTATTGGCGAGGCGCAGAACTTCACTCGCGACCTGGTCAACGAGCCGGGCAATCGCATGACCCCCACCATCCTGGCCGACCGTGCCCAGGCAATGTGCGACGAGACCGGCCTGCAGTGCGAGATCTACGGTCCCGACAAAATCAAAGAGCTGAAGATGGGCGCCTTCTGGAGTGTCGCGCAAGGTTCCGACGAGGAACCACGCCTGATCGTGATGCGTTACGACCCGCCGCGCGCGCCCAAAAAGCGCGTGCTCGGCCTGGTGGGCAAGGGCATCACCTTCGATAGCGGCGGCATCTCCATCAAGCCCGGCGAGGGCATGGAGAAGATGAAGTACGACATGGCGGGCGGCGCGGCCATGATCGGCGCCATGCGGGCCATCGCGCAACTTAAGCCGAACTTGAAAGTGATCGGCATCGTTTGCGCCAGCGAGAACATGCCGTCGGGCAAAGCGCAGAAGCCGGGCGACGTGCAGATTGCCATGTCGGGCAAGTCGATCGAGATCATCAACACCGATGCCGAGGGCCGGCTGGTGCTGGCCGATGGACTGCACTACGCGCGCGAACTGGGCTGCACCCACTTGATCGATGCGGCCACGCTGACCGGCGCCTGCGTGGTGGCGCTGGGGATGGTGAACGCCGGCATCTTCGCCAACGATGACGATTTTTACGACCGCTTCAACCAGTCGCTGGCAAAGTCGGGCGAGAAGATGTGGCGGCTGCCGGTGGAGGACGAGTATCGCGAGCTGATCAAGTCCAACATCGCCGACATGGTGAATAGCGCGGGGCGCTGGGCCGGTGCGGTGACGGCCGCCATGTTCCTGAAGGAATTCGTGGGCGACACGCCGTGGCTGCACCTGGACATCGCCGGCGTCGCCTGGATGGAAGACAACAAGCCGTGGATCGCCAAAGGCCCGTCGGGAGTGCCGGTGCGCTCGCTGGTGGAGTTCGCCAGAGACTTCGCGCAGGGCGGCTCTTAGGCGGCACTACACTTCTGAACCCGGCTACCTGTTTAGCCTAGATTTACGGTTGATCTCCCGGTGCCACGACGTGAGCAGACTGGCCGACATAGCGCTGAAAGTTATCTCAACTTTGTTGGCGGCTGGGCTTGCTTCCTGTGTGGGATTCATACTGACAAAATTTTTTTACTTGCAGTGGATGGTTGCTGGCCTCGTGAAAGAATCCCCTCACGATCCCCAGATTGGCTTAGCTGTTTGGGTGACCGCGCTCTATGGCGCGTCAATCTGCGGTGTCGTCGTCCTTTGCTTCGGCATCCTCTGGACAGTAAGAACCTCGAGGCGCTCCGCATCGTAGGATTGCGCCGAGATTCCAGCCCGAAGGGCGGCATACTTTAGCCCAGCACGCAGCCGCAGGCGGAGTGCTGGGTAAGGCGAAAAATAAACCCGAGTCCCTTCAGGGACGGCACAGTCCCTCAATGTAGGGCTTCGTGCGATTTCCTTCTTGCTAGAGTATGGGTTGTGGACACCTACCCGCAGTATCCCACAATGGGGTATGTGACTGTTCCAGACGACCGTCACAATTTTTTTACAATCTATTCATCCTCCTCTGATGTGGGACACTGGCGCTTCAGGTAAGCTATCTTCAATTGCAAACCTGATCGGAGAGAGAGGGGAGATGGCCAAACAGCCGCTCCCCGTTTTCTTTAGTTGNNAGCTAGTTGTCGGCTGTCGCCAGTGAATGGCCGTCCCAGAGTTTAGAACTCCGTCTTACCTCCAACCAAAACGATCAACCGTGCTGAAACGCCACCGACCTACCGGATTGAAAGCCACGCGCCGACGGTGAGCCTTTCGAACTGGCTACCGGCAACTGACAACTGACTGCTGACAACTGGCCACTGACTGCACTACCATCGTCTGTTATGCCAGTCGTCACCGATACGTCCAGTGCCGCCTACACTCCGGTGAGGGCGCCGCGCGGCAATCAACTGTCCTGCAAGGGTTGGGCGCAGGAAGCCGCCATGCGCATGCTGATGAACAACCTCGACCCCGATGTTGCCGAGCGTCCGCAAGACCTGGTGGTTTACGGAGGCACCGGCCGCGCCGCGCGCAGTTGGGAGTGCTATCACGCCATCGTCAAATCGCTGAAGTCGTTGGAGAACGATGAGACTCTGCTGGTGCAGTCGGGCAAGCCGGTGGGCATCTTCCGCACGCACGAGTATGCGCCTAGGGTGCTGATCTGCAACTCCAACCTGGTGGGCCACTGGTCGAACTGGGAGAAGTTCAACGAGCTGGAGAAGCTGGGCCTCATCATGTACGGCCAGATGACCGCCGGCTCGTGGATCTACATCGGTTCGCAAGGCATCATCCAGGGAACGTTCGAAACGTTTTCGGCGGCGGGACAGAAGCATTTCGGCGGCAATCTGGAAGGCAAACTGATTGTCTCCGGCGGCATGGGCGGCATGGGCGGTGCGCAGCCTCTGGCCGCCACCATGACGGGAGCGTGTTTTCTGGGGATCGACGTCGATCCCGAGCGCATCAAGAAGCGCCTGCGCACCGCCTATTGCAACCACATGGTCAACTCGCTCGACGAAGCGCTGCGCCTCCTGAACGACGCCGTGCGCAAGAAGGAAAGCATATCGGTTGGACTGGTGGGCAACTGCGGCGACATCATTCCCGAGCTGGCGGAGCGCGGCATTGTACCCGACATCCTCACCGATCAGACTTCGGCGCACGATCCGCTGAACGGCTATGTGCCCAGCGGCATGTCCCTGGAAGACGCGATGGCGCTGCGCAAGAGCGATCCCAAAGCTTACGTCGAGCGCTCGCTCGACACCATGGCGCGCCACGTGGAAGGCATGTTGAAGCTGCAGAAGATGGGCTCGGTCACCTTCGACTACGGCAACAATATTCGCACCTTCGCCTTCGAGCACGGGGTGAAGAACGCTTATGACTTTCCGGGATTCGTGCCGGAATACATTCGTCCGCTCTTTTGCGAAGGACGCGGACCGTTCCGCTGGGCGGCGCTTTCGGGCGATCCCGCCGACATTCACACCACCGACGATCTGGTTCTGCAGATGTTCCCGGGCAACAAGATACTCAGCCGCTGGATAGGTCTGGCGCGTAAGCGGATCAAGTTTCAGGGACTGCCATGCCGCATCTGCTGGCTGGGCTATGGCGAACGGGCGCAGTTTGGCTTGGCAATCAACGGCCTCGTCAAGAAGGGCAAGCTGAAGGCGCCGATCGTGATGGGCCGCGATCATCTGGACTGCGGTTCGGTTGCGTCGCCTTTCCGCGAGACCGAGGCGATGAAGGATGGCAGCGACGCCATCGCCGACTGGCCTCTGCTGAACGCGTTGCTGAACACGGCGAGCGGCGCGTCGTGGGTTTCGATTCACAACGGCGGCGGCGTGGGGATTGGCTATTCGCAACACGCCGGACAAGTGACCGTCGCCGACGGCACGGACGCGATGGCGAAACGCATCGAGCGGGTGCTGACCAACGATCCCGGCATCGGCGTGGCTCGTCATGTGGACGCGGGTTACGACGAGGCAAAGGCCTTCGCGAAGGCGAAGGGAATCAAGGTGCCGATGGCGGAGTAGCTGTGAGCAACTAGCGACTAGTACCATGTCCCGCAAGTCGTGGCAAAATTCAACCGTTGTGTTTGAAAGGGCACGGCTTCAGCCGTGCCGCAAGAGTGCATGTATAGGGCGGCTTTAGGCCGCTGAGGTGAGGACGTTCCGGCAACCTTGCAACTTCGGAGTTATGACATGAAGTTGCGGGACACCACACTAGCAACTAGTTTGAAGCATTCAGCACTCAGATATCAGCATTCAGTCAATTTTGATTTGTCATCCGGAACGGAGTCGAAGGACCCCTATCGCGGGTACAATCTAGCACTCTGTGTCATCCGAAGCGGGGGCCTAAGTCCGAGCCGAAGGACCTGCGGGTTGTGCCGCAGGTTGGCGGATCAAGACCAAGATTTGCAGCGTACCTGGGGCCGACAGCTGACCCCGAGAGGACGACCGGCAAACTTAAGGCGGACAAGACCGCAGTATTCGTCGCGTTTCAGCCGCGCAGCGGCGGGATGAGGTTAGCCGCGGGCGTTAGCCCGCGGTGAAGCAGGAAAAGAAAGCGAGCCGCAGAGCGGCGACACGGAAACGCTTGCATTTCGAAAATCGTCATCACGCCGCAACCCTTCTCACTCACGCTGCGCAACTGCTGACACTACGAGCCGAATCGGGTAACATCGGTCCACGTCGCGGCGCGCAGATGAGCGAGCTCGGCATTGTCGCAGACGGCGCGGTGCTGATCGCTGATGGGAAGATCATCGCCGTCGGAACGACCGACGAAGTGGCCAAGCACGAGCTGGCAAAAAAAGCTGACGAAATCGACTGTCGCGGTAAAGTCGTGCTGCCGGGCTTTGTCGATTCCCACACTCATCCCGTATTCACCGCTCCACGTTTGATTGACTTTGAGAAGCGCATCGCCGGCGCCGGCTACGAAGAGATTGCCGCGGCAGGCGGCGGTATTCGCGCCAGTCTGCGGGGAGTTCGCCAGTCGTCGAAAGAAAAGCTGGCCTCCCACATTGTCAGAGCGCTGAATGAAATGGGCGCGCACGGCACGACCACGGTGGAAGCGAAGTCGGGCTATGGATTGAGTTTCGAAGCGGAGATTAAGTCGCTGGAGGCGATCCGCGAAGCCTCGCACCAATGGGCGGGAACGGTGGTGCCCACGCTGCTGGGAGCGCACGTGGTTGCGCCTGAACATCGCGACCATCCGGAAGAGTACGTGCGCATCATATGCGAGGAAATGATCCCGGCGGCCGCGAACTCTAATAGCCGGAGGGAAGAAGAGCAGATCCCTCGCCGACTAAAGTCGGCTCGT
Source organism: Acidobacteriaceae bacterium (assembly GCA_003165795.1). Classification (GTDB taxonomy): domain Bacteria; phylum Acidobacteriota; class Terriglobia; order Terriglobales; family Acidobacteriaceae; genus Bog-257. The sequence goes on along the minus strand of PMWW01000091.1, from coordinate 7,445 downwards.
GATAACAAGAATGCGGAGTCCAACGGCGCAGCTAAAGCTGCGCCCCTTCAAAGCGAAGGGCAAGTTCGAAGGGCGCCCCTTCAAGGCGAAGGGCAGATTCGAAGGGCGCCCGTTCGCAACGAATCCGACGAGGTGAGCGCGAGGCTGGCCGAGTTTGTCGATGTCTTCTGCGAGCGCGGCGCGTTTAGCCTCGAGCAGTCGCAGCGAATCTTGCGGAGCGCCGTGGAGCACAATCTGGGAGTGCGCGCGCATGTTTGCCAACTCACACCGGCGAAGCTGCTGCCGCTGATGGAGTTTCATCCTGCCTCGTTCGATCACATGGACTACGTCAGCGAGGAAGACGTTGCCATGCTGGCAAAGTTCGACACGGTTGCGACGCTGCTTCCGGCGGCAAACTACTTTCTGGGACTGGCAAGCTTTCCCCCTGCGCGCAAGCTGATCGATGCCGGTGTGGCCGTGGCCCTGGCCACCGACTACAACCCGGGCACCGCGCCCACGCCGTCGATGCCGTTCGTCTTCTCCGTGGCCTGCACTCATATGAAGATGACAGCGGCGGAGGCGATCACGGCTGCTACTTACAACGGCGCGTGCGCGCTGCGGCTGCAAGGCCGGAAGGGAAGTATCGAGGTTGGTAAGGACGCCGACATCGCAATCTTCGACGCGCAAGACTATCGCGAACTGGCATATTGGTTCGGAGTGAACCGATGCCGCCAGACATTGTTGAACGGGGTGCGGCGCGAGGGTTGAGCCGGCGAGAATTGTCATTACCAGCGAAGCGAGGAATCTGCTTACCGTAGTCACGTCGCAATGTATGGGAAAAGCAGATTCCTCACGGCCTTCAGAGTCTGCGTGAGAACCGGTGCCGTCCCTACAGGACTCGGATCAATTTCCCACTTGACCCCAGGACTCCGCCTGCGGCTGCGTCCTGGGCTGAACTGAGTCGTCCTTACGGACGGGATTTGCGGCTGATATGTTCCACTCGCAAATCCAATAGTTAGTTCTCACGCATATTCTTCAGGCCGTTCGTAATGACAAATCGTAAGCCAGGAAGGGCGCGCCGCGGTATCGGACATCGCCACAAATCGATGCGCTCAATCCGTTCCGAAATGGACACTGGCCATCACGGCCGCATAGCGGTTATACGTAGATTCTTAGCGATCCAGCCCTTCCAACTCACACTTTTCCCTTGTAATCGTCTAACAATTAATTATCGATTCTGGGAACTGTGGGTTGGTTCCTCGCGTACTTCCTTTCATCGCTGTTAGGGTATCTTCGAAATTCTTGAGAGTGTGAAATGAAAAAAATCCTGCTTGGGTTTACGGCTGGCCTTCTTGTCTGCTGCACAGCGGTTGCGCAACGCCTGCCGGGCGGCGCGTCTCCCAGTCACTATTCGCTTGCCGTCAACATCAACTTCCCGACCAACACCTTCGACGGTGACGAGACCATCGATCTCACCCTCACCAAGCCTGGCAATACTATTACCCTGAACGCAGTGGAGATCGAGTTTCACCAGGTCACGGTGACCGCTGGTGGACAGACGCAGACCGCGAAGGTCGCCAGCGACGAAAAGAACGAGACCGCGACCTTCACCGTAGACAAGCAACTGCCTGCGGGTGAGGCCATGGTCCACATCAAGTACACCGGCCACTTAAATGACAAGCTGCGCGGCTTCTATCTCAGCACTTACAAAGGCAAGAAGTATGAAGTGTCGCAAATGGAATCGACCGACGCACGCGTGGCCTTCCCCTGTTTTGACGAGCCGGCGTATAAGGCGACCTTCGACCTTACTGCGATCATCGACAAGGGTGACACCGCCATCTCCAATGGCGAGATCGTCTCCGACACGCCCGGCCCGGGCGACAAGCACACCATCAAGTTTTCTACTTCGCCCAAGATGTCGAGCTATCTGGTGGCGCTGACGGTGGGCGATTGGAAGTGCGTGTCCGATCACACCGACGGCGTGAAGGTCAGCGTCTGCACCGTGCCGGGTAAAGAAAACCTGGCGCACTTCCCGCTGGAAGCGTCGAAAGCTTTTCTGCATTACTACGACAGCTATTACGGAATCAAGTATCCGCTGCCTAAGCTGGACAACATTGCCGTGCCAGATTTCCAGGCGGGAGCGATGGAGAATTGGGGCGCGATCATCTATCGCGAGAGCGCGCTGCTGATCGACGATAAGACGGCGTCGGTAGGTGCGAAGCAGGGCGTGGCCGAGACCATCGCGCATGAGATGGCGCACCAATGGTTCGGCGACCTGGTCACGATGGCCTGGTGGGACGACATCTGGCTCAACGAAGGGTTCGCCACCTGGATGACGCCGCATCCTATCGAATCGTGGAAGCCGGATTGGATGGAAAGCCAGGAGGTGGTGGAGAACACTGACCGCGCGCTGGGCGGGGACTCGGTGAAGAACACCCGTCCCATTCATCAGCAAGCCGAGACGCGTGCGGAAATCGAGCAATTATTTGATGGCATTGCCTACGGCAAGTCGGCCGCTGTCCTGCACATGCTGGAGTCGTATGTGGGACCTGAAACCTTCCGCGCCGGGGTCAACCTCTATCTGAAGGAACACGCCTACGGCAATGCCAGCGCTGCCGATTTCTGGGGCGCGATGGCGCGGGCGTCGAAGAAGCCTATCGACGAGATCATGCCCACCTTCGTTTTGCAGCCCGGCGCGCCTTACGTCGGCGTCGAAGCCAAGTGCGAAGGCGGCAACACCACGCTCAACCTTTCGCAGAAGCGTTATTTCGATACGCCGGCTGCGTTCAACCAGAGCAATGAGCAGATCTGGCAGATCCCGGTTTGCGCCAAGGGCATCAACCAGAGCTCGGCCGGAAAGCAGCAATGTTTTCTGCTGACGCAGCGCCAGCAGCAGTTCACGCTGCAGGGGTGCTCGAAGTTCGTCTTCCCCGACTCCAGCGCGCTCGGCTATTACCGTTTCGACTACGACGCCGCGGCCATGCGCCAGTTGGGTAACGCGGTGGACACCGTACTCACGCCGGACGAACGCATCGCGTTGATCGGCAACGAGTGGGCGCTGATGCGCATCGGCAAGCACAGTGTGGGCGACTATCTGGCCTTGGGCGCCCAGCTGAAGAACACCCCCGGCGCCACCCTGCTGGGTTCCTTCGGTCAGCACCTGAACACGATTAACGATTACCTGGTGACCGACGCCGATCGGCCGGCTTTCCAAGCTTGGGTGCGCACGCAGTTCTCGCCCGTGCTGCAGCAACTGGGCTACACCGCCCGTCCCAATGACACGCCCGAAGACAAGCAGAAACGCGCCTACCTGTTCGAAGGGCTGGGCAACGGTGCCAACGATCCCGAGGTCATTCAGCAGGCGCGAGACATGATGCAGCAATTCATTAAGGACCCCAGTTCGGTGGACGGTACCTTGGCCCACGCCGTAATCGCCGTGGCGGCGCGTCACGGAGACGCCGCTCTCTACAATCAGTTCAAGGAGCAGATGCAGAAAGCAAAATCTCCGGAACAGTATTACGGATACTTCTATGGGCTTTCAGAATTTCCCCAACCGCAATTGACCAAGCAAACGCTGGAGGCGACGTTGACCCCGGCAGTCCGTGGTCAAGACCTCTACATCCTGCTTCCCCTGCTGGGCAATCCCGCAAGCCAGAACGAGACGTGGGACTTCATGCGAACGCATTTTGACGATCTGATGAAGAAAACTGGCGGCGGACTGGGCGGCGTGGGAGTGTTCCTCTACGGTGCGCAGAGTTTCTGCGATGCGCAGAAGGCCGCCGAGGTGAAGCAGTTCTTCGAGCAGCATCCCTTCCCCGGCACCGAACGCAATCAGAAGGAAGCGATCGAGTCGATCAACGGCTGCGTCGAGCTGCGCGAACAGCAGCAGGGCAACCTGGCGGCCTGGTTGAAGACCCAGAGCGCCACCAGCAACGCCGCCAACGGTGGCGCCGTCACCACGCCTGCGACCATGCGTTAGGTCCGGAGGCGATGGTCAGGGCAGAGGGCGTCCCTTGCGGGCGCCCTCTTTCTGTTAGGACTGGCTGCCATGCCGACAGGCTGCGCTGACGGGGGCGTTTTGTTCGATGCGGCGCAGACGCAGGTCGAGCTCGCCCGACTTCTGGCGAATCCAGTTGGCGTCGGGTCCGCCTTCGGGCATTCGACATGGTCTGGGTGGTACAGAAGAAAGATCGGGCGGCGAGCCAACTTGAAGTGTCTGTTCCATGGCAGAGAGTTTCTTGTCGATGACGCTCAATTCTTCGGCGAGGGTGGCGACGTAGACCGCGTCGCGCGCGTGCTTGGCGGTCATCAGCTTCGCCTCCACGATGGCGGGACGGAACAGATGGACTGCCAGAGAGGGAAGGGAATTCGCCTTCGTGCTTGCCATCGATAACCTGATTTCTGTTGGACGCGGAACCTTGGTCCGCATCCAGGTCGCCTGCAACTCGGCGGTTTAGTTCCCGAGGAACGTTAAGAGGCGTTTTCAGCAGCCCCACTCGGCTTCGCCGGGCTTGGCGAAATATTTCCGCGAATCGTCTTGCATGCGGGCATTCGCTTCCAATTCCAGAATCGCTAGCCGTGCGGCGGCAACCATGCGATGGCGCTCATCGCGAGGAACTGAGTTCCAAGCTTCCGGCTGGGCTGCTCTAACGCTCTCGGTTTCGGGCGACAAAGCTTCCTGATAGTGATGGAAAAGCCGGGCGAACTGCTGAACGAAAACTTCCTGGGTCGACATACTCTCCTTTGCCGCGCCTTTCGGCGCGTCCTGGGCACACTTCATTGGACAGCGCGCGGCGTAAACCTTGGATAAATCGTTCGTAAGGAATTCGTAAGGGAGGGAAATGGAGCTAGTGGGTTCTTTGATGGCGAATTTCTTTACTGTCATCCGAAGCCGCTCGAATGACAAAAAAGGCTTGCCACGGCGCACCCGAAGGCGCACCCCTTCAAAACATGGCGCACCCAACTTTTTCAGCCGCCTGCTAAAGCTTCAGTAGTCCAGGATGTCAGAGAGACGTGCCGGTTGGTCTGCTCATACACAGCATCCGATGCATGGCTTCGACTTCACCTAAGAACCCTGGCTCGGGCGCCCTGACGGTGACAAAGCAAAACATGCAAATGCTGTCGGCCGGCTTCTCGGGACGGCGGTAGAACTCCACCCGCGCCGCTTCTCTAATCGGTTCATCGGCAGGGCTAGGCATGATTGGGCTTCCTAAAGTCATAAATACAAAGCGCTTCCGGGCTACAGGGCACTGCACTTTGAGCTTGAGCATATGCCAATGGGCGGGAGTTGTCTGTCTAATATTGACCATATCTGTTTTTTGGGCGCAGTGGGTGACGGCGGTCACGGCAAGGACAAAAATCAGTGCAAGATGGCAGGGCTTCTGTTATCGTTTTCTTTCCTTTTCCGCGTAGCAAGGTTGCCGAAGCACAGGCCACTTCGCAGCAGCCTAAGTTCAATCCATTCCTCGCTCCCTCAGGACCGGTTCGGATGACTCGACGACCGTTTTTTCTGCTGCTGTGTTTTCTCGCTCTGTGGCTTTCGCTGAATGCAATCGCGGACGAGGCGAAACCGATCCCGTCGAATCCCGATTTGGCGGCGGCCGATCAGCTTTACAAGTCGGGTAAGTTTGCCGAGGCGGCAGACAAGTATCAGGCGATGGTCAAGGCCGATCCGAACCTGGTTGCCGCGCAAGCCGGACTCATCCGCTGCTGGCTGCGTGAGCAAAAGGTCGACGACGCCCTGGCCGCCGCCAATAGCGCGTTGGCGGCGCAACCGAATTCAGCACCCTTGTTGGCCGCCATGGGAGACGTCGACTTTCGCCGCGGGCAGATGCCGGAGGCGGAGGCGTCTTACCAGAAGGCACTGAAGATCGACCCTAAACTGATACATCCGTATCTGGGCCTGGCCCGGGTTTACCGCGCTTTTTCGCTCTACCGTCATGCTTACGACGAACTGCAGCGGGCGCACGAGATCGCTCCCGACAACCCCGAGGTGCAGCGCCTATGGTTCAACCAGCTCCCCCGTCGCCAACGGATTGCGGCGATCGAAGCGTATCTGGCCGGGCCCCATCCCGACAATCCGGAAGAGACAGATTCTCTGCATCACTATCTTGACTTCTTGAAAGCGACTATCGATAAGCCGGTGCACGCCTGCCGGCTGGTAAGCAAAATCGAGCAGACTGACACCAAACTCGAGGCGATGCGAAGAGATCCGCAACATATCGTGGGCTACGGTCTCATCGTAAAAGTCAACGGTCACGACCAGCGTCTGCAGCTTGACACTGGAGCTAGCGGCATCGTGATCGCCCCCAAAGCCGCGGAAAAAGCCGGGCTCACGCGCCTATCCGAGGAGCGCTATATGGGTATCGGCGATAAGGGAGTGCAGACCGGGTACTCGGCGCTGGCGGCGCAAATCCGGGTTGGTGATCTCGAGTTTCAAGACTGCGTCGTCCACGTTGCCGAACGGGCCACCGTCAACAGCGAAGATGGTCTGGTGGGCGCCGACGTCTTCGCCTCCTACCTGATCGACATCGATATTCCCGATCAGAAGCTGCGCTTATCGCCGCTTCNNCCACTCTCAAAACCGAGGAAGAGACGCAAGCCAGCTCAGAAGAAAAGCCGGAAGGCGGCGCCGATCAGAAGCCGGAACAGCCCATTGCCGGCAAACCCGCGGCTCCGGGGATTCCGCACCGCCTGCCCCGCGACCGCTATGTGGCTCCGGAGATGGTCAAGTGGACCCCAGTCTTCCGCTTTGGACACGCGCTCTTGATTCCCACCCATGTGAACGACTCACCCTCGATGCTCTTCCTCATCGACACTGGGATGAACGTCAATGCGCTTTCAAAACGGGCCGCCAGCCAGGTCACCAAAGTCAGCAGCGATCCGAATACGCGTCTGAAGGGTCTCAGCGGAAATGTCTCCGATGTTTACCGCGCCGAGAAGGCGACGCTCGTCTTCGGCCACTTCGCGCAAAAAAACCAGGAGATGGTGACCTTCGATCTTTCGACCTTCAGCCGCCAACTGGGCACCGAAGTGTCCGGCATTCTGGGATTCGACTTGCTGCACATGCTGCAGGTCAAGATCGACTATCGCGATGGGCTGGTGGATTTTGCCTACGATCCCAGCCGCTGGCATTAGGCTCGGTAAATCTCACGCGGCTGGGTGCAAATGCGGAAGAGTCTGTTGGAGAACCAAGCTTAGTATTCGCGAGCGGGATACACGGGCCGAAAATCCGGCCCGTAGGGCAAGAGAGTCTAGAAGCTATCTCGTAAATCGCACGCAGTCGCGATTTGTGTCAGGGCACGTCTTCAGNNAAGCCAGGCCCTGATACAAATCAATGCGGTATCGATTTATGAGATAGGTTGTAGCCCAGCGCACGCAGCCGCGTGCCCCGTGTGCCGCTCTAGCGTTCCGAGGGGTACAGTGTGCCGTTCTACCTAAGTGGGCTGCTGAAAAAGTCGGATTCT
>PMWW01000064.1 GCA_003165795.1 Acidobacteriaceae bacterium | reverse complement strand
GTTCCGGAGAGCGTTGCGGTTTGATTGCCGGATGTGGCGTTATCGACGACAGTGAGAGTCGCGCTGAAGTTGCCGGAGGTGGCATTGACCAACCCGAGCGTGACGCTGCAGGTTGCGCCCGCCGCCAGCGTCGCGCCGCAGGCGTTGCTCTGCGTGAAGGCCGTAGGATTGGCGCCGCCGAGCATGATGGACGTGATCGTCAATGTAGTCGTGCCGGTGTTCGTCAGCGTCGCGGTCTGGCTTGCCGAGGCTGAGGCCGTCGTAGCGGCGAAGGTGAAGGTCGAGGGCGACAGCGTGGCAGTGACTGGGGGAGCGGTGGCCGGACCGGAGAGCGCGACAGACACCACATCCCTCGAGTTGTTGAGGTCCGCGACGGAGTACGTTGAGGTGAGCGTGCCTGCGGACTTCGGCGTAAAGGTGAAGGTAACGGTGCAGCCTGTCCCGGGCGCGATGATGCCGTTGCAGTTGTTGCTCTGGGTGAAGTCGGTGGAGTCGGTGAAGGTTCCGGCGGTGATGAAGAGAGAGCTGCCGCCCCCGTTGGTGAGAGCGGCGGTCATCGAAGCGCTAGCCGCTCCCACCGCCGTGGACGGGAAGGTGATGGTCTTGGGCGAGACCGAGAAGGCGCCGCTGCCCGTGCCCGTCAGCGACACGGTGATTGTCTGAGTAGGATCGATGGAGCCGCTGAGGGTGAACGTGGATGGCGTCGCACCCAGGCTCTGGGGCTTGAAGGTGAAGGTCAAAGTGCAGCTGGAATTGCCCGCGATGGATGTGCCGCAGTTGTCGGTTTCGGTATAGTCGGCGGTGTCACCGAGCGTGCCCGGCGAGATCGGAGTGGCGTTGAAGGCGCTGTTGGTGACGCTGGCGGTCAGGCTCGCGCTGGCGGAGCCCACCAGGGTGCCGGGAAACGTCAGGGTTGCCGGCGTTACGGTCAATGCATTTCCGAAGCCGGAACCCGCGAGCGAGACGACTTGCGCGCCACCGCCGTTGATGGCGTTGTCGGTGACAGTGAGGGTGCCAAGATTGGCCCCGGCAATCTTCGGGGTGAAGTCGACCGCGAGCAGGCAGGAATTTCCGGGGGCGAGCGTGTTCGAGGAATCCGGGCAGCCGTCGGTCGCGGGGTCGTCGAGCGCGTAGGCCTCGGGGTTCGCGGTCGAGCTCGTCACCTCCGGAGCGGCGCTGAGGATCAGCGGAGCGTTGCCGATGTTGGTGATGGCGGTCGTTTCGGTGTTCGCACCGGGATAGGGTGTGCCGGGCGCGGTTGGCGGGATGTTCGAGGACGTGCGGAAGGGGAAGCCGAGCAGGCTGCTAGTGACGTCGATCTTGCGTAGCACCGTCTCATTCAACCCCACGCCGAAGAAAGTGTAGAGGTTGCCGGCCGGATCGAACACCACAGCGCCCACCGGACCGTCGCCATTGCTGCCGTTGAAGCGTTGCAGCACGGTCTCCATCCAGGGGCAGAGCGCCGTCTTACATGCGGTAGGAGGCGGCTGCAGGTTGAACACGGTGCCACAGCCTTCAGGATGGCCGGGGCAACTTCCTCCTCCCAGGTACGTCGTACTGAAGAGGCTGCCATCGGTACCGATGACCACGCTAGAGGTCTGCGGATTCACGCCGTCATTTCCGCCGGCGAAGTCGTAGAGTGGAGTCAACAACCAGTTCGAGTTGCGGTTGGTCAGCCGGAAAACGGCGCCGCATCCGCCGATGCCGCAACTGCCGCCCAGGTTCCCGCCAGAGTTCGCCGTGCCGTAAAGATTTCCTGCGCGGTCCATGGTCAAGCCGGCCATGGGATTGGCGCCGTCTTGTCCGCCAGTAAAGTTGTGGATCACGCTGAAGGTTTGCGCCTGCGCGCCGATGGCCATCAGGGCCCACGTTATCGCGACAGCCAGTCCTCCGGCGCAACCGCGCCGGCGCACGGATCGAAATAAACGCGCGGCTGTCTCCGCTTGCGGGCTCCTCCCGGAAATCCAGTTCCGGCATGGCTGTGGGAGCGTCATGTTAATTCTCCTTGGAAGGCGTATGACTATTGTAGAGGTTCGTCCACTAAAACCCCCGTGTCCCTCTGAGGTAAGTCTGCCCAGCCCTCGGCAGGCTGAGTCCGCTATTTCCCACAGTATGGTATGAGGTCCATGGTTAAGCCGGCTTCCGGGAACCGCCCATCCGCGCCGGTGACGGCGTGCAGTACGGTGAGCGTCTATGCCTGGCCTTGGGTTGCGACCACGATCATCAGAATCGCAAGTGCAATCGCCGCAACGATCATCCAAAAGTCAATCTCACCAACCCAGTTTCGAGGTTGTTCAGGGTGCTCCATGGCGGTGCTCCTTTGCCGGGACGAAACCGCGCTGCGCGTCTGGCGAATCGACCCAGTCTTACATTGTGGTACACAAGTGGAGCGCCGGAATCCCAAAGCCGCGAAACCCGGCGCTCCCTGTGGGGACGAACTTAGTTACGGCGTGATCTCTCACCCCACGCCGCCGCCGCCGCCGGCTCCGCCTTACACATTTCTTGTTGTCGTTACTTTGGGCTGCGGATCACGACGGTGCTGTGCATCCTGTTTCCTGCCCATCCGGCGGCAAGTCAAGTGAATTGCACCTTACGGTCTAAGCTATTGCATCAATAGGCAAATACAGCATTAGCGAACATGGCATATTGACCGAACTGTGGTAACATTTTCCGCACCCATGACCCGCGCCCTGGAAGCCGCCAGCCAAACGGTTCGCTTCGGACCCTACGAGGTGAATCTTGAGTCGGGAGATCTGCGCAAGTTTGGCTACCGTGTCAAGCTCCAGCCGAAGTCGTTTCTGGTGTTGCGCGCCCTCCTGGAGGCGCCGAGCGAGCTGGTCACGCGCGAGGAGCTAAAGGCGCAGCTCTGGGCCGAAAACACTTTTGTGGAATTCGAGTCCAGCCTGAATGTCGCGGTGCGGCGCTTGCGGGATGCGCTGGGCGACGACGCCCAAAAGCCAGCCTACATCGAAACCGTTCCGCGGCGCGGCTATCGCTTCATCGGTACCTTGGAGCAGCCGACCGCTTACGCCTTTACCGTCGCAGGCGTGGCCTCAGAGGAGGCATGCTTACCAATCGCCGCCGGCGAGCCGAGTGGGCCAGCCACGCTCGATCTGCTCTCGCGTTTTCCTCCCCCGGTGCAGAGTCCGCCGGCGAGGAATATCTGGAAGCTGCTCTTGCCGGCATTGGCCATTTTGATAGCAGTGGCGACCGGCGTTTTCGCGGGGAAGCGCGGTGCTATTCTTCCTGCACGACCCATCGCCTCTTCCATCGCAGTGTTGCCGTTCGCGGACATGAGTCCGGAGAAGAATCAGCAGTACTTCTCCGACGGACTCGCCGAGGAGCTCCTCAACCACTTGGCCAAGACCCCCGGATTGCGTGTGGCAGCCCGGACCTCTTCGTTTCAGTTCCGCGACAAGACATCCGACGTTCCCGCGATCGGTAAGAAGTTGGATGTGGGCACGGTGCTGGAGGGTAGCGTCCGCAAGGAAGGTAATCGAGTGCGGATCTCGGCCGAGTTGATCAAGGTGGAAGACGGCTTCCAACTCTGGAGCGGCACCTACGACCGCGACTTGAACGATGTCTTCGCCGTGCAGGATGAAATTGCCCGCTCCATTACCAGTGAGTTGAAGGTCCGCTTGCTGAATTCGAGCGGTCCTTCTGTCCCTCAACGTGGGACAAGTGCCGCCGCTTACAACGCCTATCTGCAAGGTCGCTACTTTTATGAGCGCCGTACTCAGGATGACCTGGGTAAGGCCTTCCAGTATTTTGAGCAGGCCGTCAAACAGGATCCCCAATACGCGCGGGCCTGGTCGGCACTGGCTTGGGTCTTGATTGCGCGCGCCGAAGCCGCCTATGGACCTTCGTTCGAAGAAGGCTACCGGATGGCGCGCGCCGCCGCCGAGCAGGCGCTGGCGTTGGATCCGTCTCTGGCCGAAGCCCATGCGGCGATTGGCCGCATCAAGCGTACCTACGATTGGGATTGGGCCGGCGCCGAAGCATCCTTTCAGAAGGCGCTGGCGTTGGAGCCGCAGAACTCCACCGTCTTGCTGGGGGCTTCGAGCTTGGCTGCCAGTCTGGGCCGCTTTGATGAGGCCGTGGCGCTCAATCGACGGGCGGTGGAAGTCGATCCCCTCAGTGTAGTGGCGCATGTGTCCATGGGAGTTCATGCCTATTATGCCAACCAACTGGAGCTGGCAACCGACGCCTACCAGAAGGCGCTGGCCATTAGTCCCGACGATCCCGAAGCGCACTATTTGTTGGGACTGGTTTACCTGGCGCGCTCCAAACCGCAGCAGGCGCTGGCTGAGTTTGAACGCGACCAGCGAAACAGCGAAAAGTCGGTGGGTGAAGCGCTGGCCTACAGTGCTGGCAGCAAGCCGGAGGCGGACGCCGCCTTGAACCAACTCATCGTCAACTATCAGGTGCAGGCCGCCTATCAGATTGCTGAGGTGTATGCATTTCGCGGCGAAGTGGACCACGCCTTCCACTGGCTTGAGTTGGCGCGGGCCCACCGCGACGCTGGGCTGCCCGCCATCAAAGGCGATCCGCTGCTGAAGAACCTCTACCACGATCCCCGCTTCGCGGAATTTCTGCGCCAGATGAACCTGCCGGCATAAACTCAGCCTTCGCCGCGAATTTCGCCGTTGCGGTAGCGGATAAACTGCATTACGCTAGCCTATACTGACGGCGGTTAGCAAGGTCCGCCGGCTGCTCTCCATGCACCTGAATTTCAACGCTCTGCCCAACCTCATCGCGTTGGCGATCCTGGTAGGGGTGTTTGCGGCCATTGCGCGTCAGCATACCAACGAGCGCGTCCATTTTTGGCTGGTGGGCTGGGCCCTGGTGCTGTTGCGCTCCGTCGTGCAGTTCGCCCACGTGGGCTATCCTCATTGGGCCAGCATCTATCTGTCCATTGCTCTTAATAGTCTGATATTGGCCAGCATCGCCTTCGTGGTTTCCGTGGCTCCCAAGGCCAATACTCTGCGCCGCCAACTGGTGCTATCCGCCGTGCTCGGCGTTCCCGCCCTGATTTATACCAACGCCATGATCTGGGACGTGGCCGCACGCAATTTTTACTACGGGGTCGCGGCCGTTGCGCTGGCCGGAATTTTGTTCCTGATTGGGAGGTGGCATAGCAGGATTACACCGTATGTGACGGGCGTCTCCTGTGCTGCCGTCCTCCTTCTTGGCTTCCTGGTGTGGGGCATTGCCAGTGGCAAACAGGACTACGGTGTCCACGTGATCCTTGCCGCGCTTAATTTTTTTGCCGCAGGCTTGTTCTGGTATCACTTTCGGCGGTCTTCCGCCGGGGTGCTTACGACGGTCGTTGGCTTTGTTGCCTGGGGGATCAGCTTTCCCGCCGGAATACTCCTGAGCTCGTTCACGCCCTCCATCCATGTCGAAGCCGAAGTCTGGAATATTCCCAAGTACCTGGTCGCGGTCGGCATGATCGTCACGCTGCTCGAAGATCAGATTCGGCAGAGTTCGCATCTTGCCTACCATGACGCTTTGACGGGATTGCCCAACCGACGGCTGCTGCAGGACCGGCTGGTGCAGGCCTTGGCCCACGCTGATCGCGCCGGCCACAAGGTGGCGGTTCTCTTGCTCGATCTCGACGACTTCAAGGAAGTGAACGACAACTTTGGGCACCGGGTTGGAGACGCGGCCTTGCAGCAGGTGGTTACAAGACTCAGCAGCCGCATGCGTGCCTCCGACACCCTGGCCCGGACCGGCGGCGACGAATTTACCATCGTCAGCGAGGTGACAGAGGCCCCAGGGGCCGAAACGCTGGTCGCCGCTCTTGAGTCGGCACTCATTCTCCCCATCAAAGTTGAAGGCCGCTTAGTGCGGACCGGGGTGAGCATTGGTTATGCCCTATACCCGGACGATGGCGCCGATCCGGTTGCACTCTGCGCTGCCGCCGACAAGGCAATGTACAAATCGAAGCGTGCCAGCCGGTCCCTGAAGGCAGCGGGCGGCGGATCTCCAAACTAATCCAGTCCGTTCTATGACTCCTCGGGCGAGTCCCAGCCCCGACCGCATGTACCTGAACGCTAACCAGATTGTCTTCGTGGAGCCGGTCGGTCCCGACTCGAAGGTGGCCCGGTTAATCAAGGAGGCGAAGCGCTGACGAAATACGTCATTGGCTCCCACAATGTGGGAGTCATATGCCGTAGTGCAGATGCCGCAGGCCTTCCTTGTAGACGTCGCGCGCTTCTTTGGCTTTCTTCCCGGCATCCTGCACGGCGAAGTCGGCGCGGTCCCAGCGCTCCATCGCGGTCTCGGAATGGTCAGCAGTGGCCAGCGCCTCTTCGGCGCGAATCGCGGCTACCCACTGATCCACCGCCTGTTTGTAGGTCTGCTGTAGTTGGTCGAGGTTCGGCTTGTCCATAGGTGTCGGATACTAGAGCACTCACCATGGACGGTCAACGGTCCGGCGTCAGCATTCACCAAAAATTAACGCGGTCACAATCTTTGCGAGTTTGATCACGAGTGCCGTCCGCAGCAAATGGCTACGAAGCCGCCGGCGGTGTGTGTTCAAACGGTAGCTTGGTATAGCGCTCTTTATCGACCTCGACAATGAGTGCAACCCGTCCTTCGGGCTGCCGCATGGGAAACGGCTTGCCGGTGTACTTCACTGAGATGGGATCCATGAGCTTGAGGTCGGGATCAGGACGGCGCTCGACAACCCGCCCGCGAATCTGGACCTCGCTGTAGGGATCGCGAAAGTCGATGATCGAGAGCGCCACCCGCGGATCGCGCGCCGTGTTGCGCGCCTTCAACGAAGTTTCCCCGGTGCAGATGACAATGCGATCGCCTTCGCGGCCCGCCCACACCGGCACGCTTTGCGGCGAGCCGTCGGGCATCAGAGTGGCCAGGTGAGCGAAGTTCGCACCGTCGAGGAGTCGCTTGGTTTCATCAGAGAGTGTCATTCCTGCCTCGTTGCAACTATGCTGAGTGACAACTTTACGCCAGCAACCTCGCCGCTTCTTTGGCGAAGTAGGTCAGCGTCATGGAAGCGCCCGCGCGCTGGATGCACAACAGCGACTCCATCATCACGCGCTCATAGTCAATCCACCCGTTGAGCGCGGCGGCCTTGATCATGGCGTACTCGCCGCTGACCTGGTATGCGGACAGCGGGACGTCGTAGCGCAGACGGGCTTCATGCAGCACATCGAGATACGGCATCGCCGGCTTCACCATTATCATGTCGGCGCCTTCCTCTAAGTCGAGCTCGATCTCGCGCATGGCTTCACGCAGATTCGCCGGGTCCATCTGGTAAGAGCGACGATCGCCGAAATGCGGCGCCGAATCGGCAGCTTCGCGGAACGGGCCATAGAATCCGCTGGCAAACTTTGCCGCGTAAGACAGGATGGGAATGTTCTGATAGCCGGCTTCATCCAGCGCAGCGCGGATAGCGGCGACGCGACCGTCCATCATGTCCGAAGGCGCGATGATGTCCATCCCCGCCTTGGCTTGTGCGACCGCGGTCCGGGCCAGCAACTCCAGCGTGGGGTCGTTGAGGATCTCGTACTCTTCGGCAGAAACAGCGGCAATACCGGTGGCGGCGGCTATGGCCGCGCCCAGCGATTGCGCGCCCGGCACGATAACGGCTTTGCCCAGTGACTCCAACTCGCGAGTGTATTCCAGCAGCTCGCGCCGCGCCTTCGCGTTCGGGTCCGAGGTGTCGACGAGCCCGCAGTGGCCATGCGACATGTACTCACACAGGCAAACGTCTCCCATCAGCAGCAGGCCGGGCACTTCGCGCTTGATGGCGCGCGTTGCTCGCTGCACGATGCCGTCGTCGGACCATGCGCCAGTCGCCACGTCGTCCTTCGACTCCGGCAAGCCAAAGAGAATGACACTGGGAACGCCCAGCGACTTTACCTCGGCGCACTCCTTCACCGCCTCGTCGATCGACAAGTTGTACACGCCGGGCATGGAGCGTACTTCTTTGCGAATGCCTTCACCGGGGCAGACAAACAGCGGATAGACGAATCCCTCCGGGCTAAGACGGGTTTCGCGGACAAACGAACGCATCGCTTCATTGCGACGCAGGCGGCGGGGACGATCAGTTGGGAATGCCATAACAACAAAATTCTAGCACCGCCGGGGCGGCGAGGAGCCGCGAAAATCGCGGGGAAGAAGTGCGGTTGGATTTGTGAGGAAAATCGCTGACGGATGAGCCGTTGGCAGCAAAGGTCGAAAAAGCAGGTCTCTCACCGACTGAACAGGCTGCTGAAAAACTCGTTGGAGGTCAAAGCTCGGGTAGAGCTGGCCTTCAGGCCAGCGTCTAAGTTCTTTGTTGTTGATTCCGAGCCGGCTTTAGCCGGCGGCAGCAACTATG
>PMWW01000075.1 GCA_003165795.1 Acidobacteriaceae bacterium | reverse complement strand
GCACAGTTTCCGCCGCACACTAGAACTCAGAAGCGAATCCTATTTACGAGCGTCGGTGGAATCGCGTGGTAGGACAGGTCGAAGTGTGCACAATGGCCCGCTTCAGAGAGCTGTAAACACCCTCGTTTACCTCGTCCGTCATCAGCACGGCGGCGACCGGGACCAGGCCTCCGCTGAGCGCCTTCGCCAGGATCACCACGTCAGGCTGCACATCGAAATGCTGCGCCGCGAGGAACTTTCCGGTGCGGAACATCCCGGTTTGCACCTCGTCGAGGACGAACAAGGTGCCATAACGTTTGCATAGCACCTGCACCTGACGCAGATAATCGGCGTCAGGCAGCTTGATGCCGCCCTCCGAAAGGAGTTCTGGCCAGACATCAGGCACTCCGTCCTTCATCAGAAGTAATAGGCGATCACAGTTCAATCCGCGGGCAACGTATCCCGGTGCGACCTCAAGCCTGCGGCGGGCCTTGCGGGAGTGTTTCGTTCCCCAATCCCGAGCTAGCAGATGAACACCTTGTCCAACATCGACTTCATAATCCAGCGGCCAAGCCTTGAGATGGGCTAAATTAGCACACTTTGAAAAGCAGATCCCTTAACTAGTGGGAACGTTTAGGTTAAGATGCCCTATAAACGATTTTCTCCGGCCCGATATACATTTCTGGTCACCCAATTTGAGCCGGATTACGGGGAACGGGACTTTTTCAACACCCACAGACGTTAACACCTGCTCAGTTCAGCGACCTCGCCGACGTTCCTGGGTATTCCGGTGAAGGTGAACATCGATTCCGGAGGAGAGCCGAACGGCATTCCGGAGTGAAGGTGAACAGCCGTCGGAGCGAAGCGACGCTGGCGTGATGATTGTGCAAGAAGTGTTTGGCTTCGTCAAGCTGGGGGAGATGGTCCGAAGCGAAGTGGAGTCGGCGGGGATTGGGGGTGCAGGGGAGAGGGCTGCAGCCCCTTTGCCCCTGCTTCCTTGTTGTAGAAGATAAGGATCATGGGCCGCTCCCACTCATAAGCGCTGTCCTAAAACCATGTGGGCTTGAGTTGGCGTGCCAACCTCCCGGAACCCGGTTCCTGGACACCGAGACGAGTGGATTTCGCTGATAATTCTGTCCTGGACGGATTGGGTGCGAATTCGCTTGATAACAACAGTTACTTCCATCTAGCCGGCATTCCGGGACGAATCGTGAACCCCGTTTCTGGCCAAGTTCCCGGTTTGCCGACGATACGGTATAACGACTACAGCAATCTCTCGTACTCGGCTTGCTTTTATATGGGGATGTCGGGGGATCCGCGTCTTTCCACTAGACGAGGAAGTCCTGTTCATTTGCACTCGTCACCGCAATTCCGAGGGGCAGCGGCCTATAATGATGCGTGGAACTAGCCTATGAGCAACTTGTGCCGCTGCAATGAACTGGCCGGTCCACTGGCTCTTCACTCCGGCTGCTTCGGGCAGGCGTGGCTGTTCGACGGCGCGTCGCCAGAGGCATGGCAGGCGGTCTCGAACAACTTGGTGCGTAAACGCCTCGCGGCCGGCGATGAGCTCTTCCGCCAGGGCGATCCTGCCGACGGCATGTACCTCATCAAGCTGGGCTCGGTGAAGCTTTGGAAGACCACGGAAGAGGGCCGCGTGCTCACGCTCGACATCCGCAAAGCCGGAGACCTACTGGGGGAGAGTGTGCTGCTGGAGGAAGGTGAGTATCCTGTAGGCGCCACCAGCTTGGAGACGACCCTGGTTTGCGGCATCGACCGCAAGAGCTTCGAGATGCTGGTGCTCCAGTATCCCGCTGTGGGGCTGGTCGTGATCCGCAACCTTTCACGCCGCATTCAGAGTTTGTCGAGCAAGGTGGGCGCACTCTCCGAGCCCAACCTCGACGATCGCCTCTACGAAATCCTGGTCCACGTTGCGCGCGAAGTCGGCAGCCCTTCGCCTGGTGGCTGGACCATTGCCTTCCCGCTCACGCACGAGGAGATCGGCTTTCTAGCGGGCGCGCATCGAGTCAGCGTTACTCGCACGCTCCGCAAGCTGCGGGGTGCGGGGAAGATTCGCATGACCGGCAAACAACTGTTCGTCAGCGATCTCGCCGTTCCGATTTGAATTCGCCACCTCCCACTTTTCGCGGGCCGATGCAGCCGCCATCTACTACGGAAAAGTGGGGGACTTGTAGCTCCGGCTACCGACGTGCGCGCGGGCCCATGCCACAATGAGCTTTTATGGCGTGCTCCACGACGGTAGCGCGTTGACGGTGGCATTCCACGCTGGCGGGATCGCGGCGGCATAGCCGCCGTCGGCGAAGATTCTAGGAGGAATCACCAATGGTCAGCATTCCTAAAGTTGTTCAGGAGTTCATTCCCGGCAAGCTGGCATGGGTCGCAACCGCCTCACCCGACGGTATGCCTAATGTCACGCCCAAGGGCACGTTGAAACTGCTCGACGACACTCACGTGGTGTTCGCCGACCTGTTTTCGTTGAAAACCCGAAAGAACCTGCTGGAAAATCCTAAGGTTGCGGTTACGATCGCCGATTCCGCGACTGCCAAGGGCTACCAGATCAAGGGCACCGCCGAGGTGATCGACTCTGGCCCTTTGTTCGAGGATACAGGCAAGCAGATCCAAGCCTTGCAGAAGGGGCTGCCACCCGTGCATCACGTGGTGAAGATCACGGTGGAGTCAGTCTTTGATCAGTCGGTGGGTCCCGAGGCGGGCAAACAAATAGCATGATGGCCCCAGGTTAGCCCAACAGCATGTCGATGTCTGGGCTAGCCGCCCAGCTTGGACACCCCGCCCCNNGCCCCGGCGCTGCAGAAAAGGACAGTACAGTGATCTTGCTGATTAATGGAAGTCCCAAGCCGAATGGAAACGTACACCGCATGCTGGAAAGGATCGCTGTCGACACCGGCGAAGCCTACGAGATGGTTCGCCTCTCGACCCTGAAGATTAATCCTTGCACCGGATGCGTGAAGTGTGCCGACAACAATCGTTGCGTTCAGCGCGACGACATGCTCCCGCTATACGACAAGATCGTGGCCGCCAACGCGCTGATTGTCGGCTTCCCCGTATACTTTGGACACGCCAACGCCTTTACCCACACCTTCCTGGAGAGACTGTTCCCGCTGCGCCACATCCACCCCGTTACCGAGGGCAAGCTGGCCGCCGTGGTGTCGGTGGGCGGCAACGAGGCCGAACCGGCCGCAGCCGAGATCAAATATCGCCTGGAGAGCTACTTCTGCTATCGGCCGGTGGATGCAGTTTGCTTTAACAGCGGCACCCCGCCCTGCTTTATCTGCGGCTACGGAACCACGTGCCAATATGGCGGCCCGGCCCGGTGGATGACCCCGGAAGAGTTCGCAGCCTTCACCGAGATAAAGCCGGACATGTTCCAGAACTTTGAAGATCATCCCGAGGTGGTCAAGGCTTGCGAAGCCCTATCACGGAAACTGAAGGCGCAGATCGCCAGCCTGCAACCCGCCTAAGTGCATAGAGAAGGGGGGCGGGCGCGCTTAAGTCCAGCTCCGCACGCGGTCACCTAATGACCTTGGGTACCGGGTCCGGGAGATACCTCCCGAAAACTCGGCCTCGGGGAAGTTGACAAAAACGCTCCAACGATGCAAGCAGCTTATCTTCAGATGGTCTTCAACCTAGGAAGTAATCCTCGTCATAGTTGATGTAATATCACCAACTCTCACTCAAAGATGTTGACTTGGTTCATGCGGTACGCGTGCAGCGGGGAATCAAGAAGAGAAGCGGATGAGCTCGTGAAGAGCATGCGTGCCGGGGGCGCTTGAGATGAGGGCGCTAAATAGGACTATGGCAGTGGGTATTGATTCAAGCTCATACAAGCAAGTTACTCTCGGCGA
>PMWW01000092.1 GCA_003165795.1 Acidobacteriaceae bacterium | reverse complement strand
TTGGTTAGACCTGCGCCTGGTTGCTCCGGTGAGACCTTGTCCGCAGCCTAGACCGCGCCTCTCAGGCGGAACGATTGCCACCAGCGATGTCCGCTTTTGCCGCGACCCGAGGGCGCGATTTCGCACCGATCTTGTGCGAAATGGAGGGGCGGGGTCACTTGCGTTAGAACACGTCTGATCCCTCAGCCGACAATTTCCAGCAGTGCCACTGATCTTTCCATCGATTTAGACGGGACATGCCAGCCAAGCACGTGACATGCCCCGGACCCAACTTAGTTTTGGGTGCCCGCCTGCCCTTGACCAGACGGAGGTGGTGTTGCGTTCTGCGGCTGCTCGCTGGGTTGCGACGGAGTGGTGTCAGGTCCCTGTGGAGGCACGTAGGGCGGTGTTGGCGACGTCAACTCTTCCACATTCGCGGGGACAACGCCGTGCACAGTGGGAGCATGCTTCACCTGTCCAGATTCGGCTTCCGCCATATCGATGCCCAGTTTGGACAGGGTTTCAGCAGTGGACTTATCCAGCTGCACCTTCGATTTTTCGTAGTTGGCAGCCGCGTTTAGGACGTTCGATTCAGCGGTGGTCAAATCGCTGGACGCTTGTAAGACCAGGGTCGGCGTCGAAGCGCCGTAGCTAAACTTCTTTTGCTCGGCTGTCAGGCTCTCCTTCTTATAATCGCGCGCCGCCAGAGCCGCCTGCAGAGCGGCATAACCCTGCTGCACGGAAAATTGCGCCTGCCGAACTTCGATGGTGATCTGGTTCTCGATTTGCTGCAAGCCGACCTGAGATTGCCGGTATTCCAACTCCGAACGCACCTGTGCGGATTGCGCGCCCCGGTTACGAAGAACGATGTTGACGTTTACTCCAACCCCTTTGTCCGGCCCCGAGCTATTGAAGAGATCATGAAACGCGTTAGGGTAGCCGCTTCTAGGGATGGTTCCGGGATTTAAGCAATTCTCTCCCGGAATCGCTCCCGAGAAATCGCACGGAGGCAGAAGCGAAGTTTGATCGCCCGCCAATCCCGAGGCGCCATAAAACGCGTAAACATCCAACGTCGGACGCAGGGCATTCTTGAGTGCTTTACGCGAAATCTCCGCATTAGTTAGACTGATGCGCGCCTGGGCGATCTCGGGACGGGCCTGCAAGGCTTCCTGGATCAGGTCCTGGACCGGGCGAGTCTCTTGCTGCTCGCTGATTTGCAACGTGTCCGTTGGAATTACGGGTGCCTCTGCCAGGATGGGGTCACTCATGTTCCGGGTAATGGCATTCTTCATGTACAGCTGTTGAAGCTGGAGCTGGGTTTGCGAATTCAGCAGGTTCTGGTTCGCGGTTGCGACTCCGCTCTTGGCTTGCACCAGGGTGATCGGCGCCAGCGTGCCGATCTTGATTTCCTCTTCATCGTCGGATTGCGTTTTGAGCGCCAGTTGTAGCGCCCGCTCGTTCACTCTCATCGCTTCGTAAGCGGTCGCCAGGTCCCAGTAAATGTTTTCGATTTGCGATACCGTCGCGATAATCTGCTGACGAAACACGACGTCCCCATTCTCACGATTGTTGCGGGCAATGCGGATCCAGCGCAAGTTGGGATCGAATCCGAAGCCTTGCAGCAGGTGCTGGGTCAATTGAAACCGGAAGCTGGGCGAGATTTGTGGATTCACCAGGTCGAAAGGCACGTTGGTCGTTATGCGACTGTTGTCAAATGTGACCGAAGCCTGGGTGCCGGTAGAAAACGCCTGGGTATAGCCAAAGTTATAGATATTCGTGTTTTGCACTACGGTCGGCTCGCCGCCCGAGAAGAAAACGTTGGTCTGGGGCGACGCTGCGCGCTCGCCTTGGATGTTGCCCGTGAGGACCGGGTCATAGCTGGGGAGCGGAGGGCCCCCGCCAAGCGTAGATCCCACCAGCCCACCCGCACCAGCGCCAGCCCCGCCCACTCCTATTTGGGTGCCACCCGCGCCGGTGCCGCTGGCTCCGGTAGAAGAGCTGCCGGTTCCTCCGGCTGAGACCCCACCTTGCCCGCCCGGCGTGCCTTGGTTCACTCCCTGATTAACGCCTAAGCCCAACAGGCCGGATTTGGTGCGCAGCAAGTCCGTGTCCGCAATGGAGAGGTTGTAACGCTGCAAGACGATGTCCAGGTTGTTCTCCAGCGCCATGGCGACCGCGTCGTTAATCGACAGGTACATCTTGCCGTCGCGGAATAGTTGATCGGTCCGCGCGGAATTGCTCAGGTTCGGAGGTGGGACGCTTTGCGACCGATAAGGGGCGATCACGTTAGGGAATGGAGATTGCGGCTTCGCATAGTCCTGGTCGGAATACAGATGGGCGGCATTGTGCTGCGGCGCGGGCGCTTGCGGCATCGGCGTCAGCGGAGGAGGAGTGCTGGGCGATGGGCTTTGCGGTGTCGCGCTTTGGGCCCAACTCGCGGTGACAAGCAGACCCACGAAGCTCAACGTAAGGATTTTTCGGACCGCGGACTTAACGAAACTGGAAACGGACATTTCCTTATCTCCTGGAACTGACACTACAGTTCATGGTTCTTTGACCAACGGTTGTTTCTGGGGCCTCTGTTTAATACGCACGAAAGTGCTGAAAGGTTCACAATCATGTGGACTTTGTGACTGTGCGAATGCCTGATTCTAACCTTGGAAAATGCGGTTTCAGGAGTAAGTGCACCAACGCCTGGTTCCACATGGACTCGCTCCCGCACCATAAGCAACCGAGATCGGCGATTGAAATCTTGAGCAGAGCTGCGCCGCGACAAAGAGTTGCGAACAATCGGTATCTTACTACTCCGACAGCTTGTGTAGAGCAGTTGGGGAGCGGCCTGCGGCATGACTGCCGGACAAAGCGACAGCGGGAGGCGTCCTAAAGAAAAAGGCCGCCGACGCGCGTGCGCCAGCGGCCTCAGCAATCCAGCAAGAGCTAGTCCTTGTCGTGCGGAGGAGTGTCTTTCGAAGGATGAATGGGATGTTCATTGTCCAGGTCGAAGTAGGTTCTCTTAGGATGGTCCGACTTGGCGCCGGGAATTGGCTTGTCATTCTTGGAACTGAGCAGGGGCTCGTTCATTTCATCCTGAGTAAAGCCATAACCCTCGGTGTAGATGGCTTGCTGGAACAGGCCGCCCGTGGGCTGCAAGGCGATGGCATAGATGGGGAAGGCCCGGCCACTCCCCGGATAAACGGTCGCTACATAATCCGCCACCATGTAGCCGGAGAAGGTCTGCGGCAGCCAGCTTAACTGCATGGAGTGCGAAAGCTGCCGGCCCGCGGTCCAGGTCGAGCCCCCATTATTCGTCATCGTAAAGCCGGCGTAGAGCTGGCAACTGCTGCCGCAATTCGAGACCGGATAATAGTAGTAGGTCATGGCCATGTGGGCCGTGCCGCCGGAGGTCCGGATGTCAATGCCCATCCCGTTGATGAAGTGATCGACCCCGCTGCCGATGGGATCAATCGGAATGCGGACCTTTGCGCTCCAGTTAACCCCGTCGCTGGAGCTGCTGTACACGATGTCGTTGGCCGCACAGCCGCTTTCAAAGCTGCAATCCGACCAGGACACGTAGACCGTGCCCGCGCCGTCGATGGCGGCGGAGGGAAGTCCGGCGCTGCGCAGGCCTCCATCCTCACCATGGCTGGGCGCGTCAGCGATGCTGACCGCCGCGTTCCAGCTCTGGCCGCCATTGGTGGAGGTGAAAGCCGACATGCCGCCATTGAAATCGGCATAGGCAACCACCACGTTTCCGTTCGGCAGCACTAGCGGATTGCCGCCAATTCCGTAGTCTTGAGCAACGGTCGTCAGCGGGGTGCTCCAAGTTTGTCCGCCATCGCTGGAAGTGCTCATATAGAGCAAATCGCCGACATCGGGATTGTCAAACTCGACATAACAATTTCCATAGTGCGGACTGGTCGAGGTGTTGTCGCACGTGATCCAGTTCTTGTCCGCGTCGCGGTTGGTAATCACGTAGACCGGGTTGCCCCAATGGATTCCATCGGGCGAGGCGCTGACGGCGACCGTATCGTAGTTTCCAATGGGCAAAGTGCAAATCAGCCATTGCCCGTGCTTGGCGTCATAGGCCACGGCGGCGTCGCTGGCAGCACTGTTCGCTCCGCCACCTTCGTATTGGGTGATGCCGGGCAGGTAACCGTTAGTCCAGGAGATTCCGGAGTTCAGTGAGGTTGCCCAGCCGATGTCGGCACCGCCGCCACTGTAAATGCGGCCGACTTGAAAAGCGGTGACAATCACCGGCCCAGTGGCAAAAGCACCCGGCTCGACTTCGGTCATATGCTGGCTGCTTCCGTTGGTGAAACTGTCTTGACTGAGCTGCCGGAATAGACTTTGGGCGCTGCCTGGAACAGATCCCAGGACGACTAAGGCCAACCCGAGCGCGGTGGTCAGCACTGCCCGGCTGATGCCAGGGCAGGGGGACGAGTGCATACATTTCATTAGAAATCTTCCTTCTTCGTGGTTAATTCAGACTGGTATCGACCTGAGCACGACTGAGCTTGTTGCACGGGATAGGATGAGATGAGTTACCCACCTTCGAGGCCATAAAACTCTAACCCGCAGGGCCGCCAGGTGTCAACGAAAACGATAGTAGTTGCGCCCGGGTTGGGCAGGATTGTCCCGTTTTTGGACAGATCGGAGCATCGGTTGCTCTAGGCTCTTGCGAGTCGCGCGGACGATGACCATGCGGGTTTAGGGACCGCCAGAGGCGACTGCTGCAGCGGGCGTCATGCTACACTTTCTGCCTGCTACTATGGTTAATCGTAGCAGGGACAGGCAACCATCCGAGGACTTCCGAGGTTGTCGATTCCATCATCTTTTTTCACCTTTATCCAAGTTTTCATCAAGGGGAAGACTTAGTGCAACGAACTCAACACTTCTTCGATTCACCGGTTTTGTGGATTTTCGCTCTGCTGGCGCTGCTGGTTCTTGGCGTAGCGCCATGCGTCGCACAGCACACCGTCGTGCAGGACGCTGGAGGCGGAAGAAAGGTGGAGCTACACTACAATGCCGCCGGCCAGGTGACGGAAACTCGCACCCTCGGTCCCGACGGTCAGCTTCTGCAAAAAGACGTGCTCGAGTACTCTGCTGGAGCCTACGTCCCACAGGCGACTTCTACGGCATATTGGCCAAACGGGCAGATTCACAAAGTGACGCACAATACCTATGACGACAACTCGAACTTCACCGGTGAGTTCATCCAGATCTTTGACGAGTCAGGGAAACAAATCGCCGGACACCGTCTGACCCATGATCCTCAAACTGGGGTGTACCAGTGCAACGAATGGAACGTTGCCGCCCAGGACTACAAAGTCAGGGAATGTCCAGCCGGCGAGGAATCTTCCGGAACTCCGGAAGTAGTGAAGAAGTTCACTCAGGATGAAGTGATGCAGCAGCTGCAGCACGCCCGGCAAGCAGCGGGTCAACCACAAAAGGCAGGGAACGCCCCTAATGCTGCGCTTCAGTCCACTCCCAACACCAATACCAAAGAAGTCGGATTGGTCCTGCCGGCGCAGATTCGCCCTGGTCAACGAGTCTCCGGCAGCGTTGTGGAAGATCCCAGCAAGTACGAAGGAGTGCCGGAGATAACGGTTACTCGAGTGGCGCTTCCATTCCTGTCATCGGGTGCGGCCTCGACCTTGGCGGGTTGGACCGTCGAGATGTCTGGCGAGCCGCCGCAACCGGCCGATGGGCCGATCGCACTAACCATTCCGCCCGGGCAACTGGAGCTCGCTGTCGCATTTCATCCCGCTGGAAACCCTGGCACCTTGATTTCAAGAGCCATTGCCATTCCACATGGCCCTCGTGCAAAAGCGAAAATTCGAACCTCCTATAGTGCGCCCGCGCTGTGCCTTAAGCGTCAGCTTTGTGCTGTTCGCGGCCCGTTCAGCGGTGACAGCAGCAAGAGCTTCGCGGCATTCGAGGAGCGGCCGGCCAAGATTGTTGCCGAAACTTCCGATACCGCTTACATTGCTGTCCCTGATCGAACAGAAGCCGGTCCACGGCCACTGGTTGTCGCTGAAGCATCGAAGGTCATAGCATTTCCCATGGTAGTCGGGAGCCTCAATCTTCGGCCCGATGGCCGCAATCTGAAAACGGGCGACAAGCAGCTGATGTATTCAACCGTGGAAGGACCGGAGGAATTGCCGGACGCGGAGTGGCGTCCAGGGAATTACCCTTCGTCCAATCTCGCCGAAGCTCAGAAACTGGTTCCGGGATTTCAAGCGGCGGGCCCGGCCCGAGATGGGCATGAAGAACGAGAGGTCAAAGAGCAACGGGACTCGAAAGAGAAGCGGGCTGGGCAAAAGCACGACGCTGAGGACAACGAAGGCGGAGAGATTCTTTTGGTGGTGAAGAATTTGACTCCCCGGCAGGTCACGTTCCGGAAATCGAAAGACGGGGTCTACGTTTTCCGTCTGAACGCCGCCTCTTTCAAAATGGGCGAGTTCAAATACAAGTTTGTCGTCGATGCGAACCAGACCGGGAATTTCGATCTGCAGGCTTGGGTGATACCGTTTCTAGCGCCGGTGGCCGGTCAGGAGTTCCCCACGACATTGGCCACAACGGCAAAGTAGCGCACAGCGAAGTCTGACACGGCCCCGGAGCGCTGATGTCAGCGCGATCTAGGGTGCAAAATAACTGGAGATGTCCAGGACCAAGGCGGTCGATCCGCTGGCGTAGGCATCGACCGCGCCATTCGCCGTCGACACAATCGCCAGGTTCGAGGTAATCATCCCATCCAGGGCGTTCAAGGTTGATGTCGACGGTCGCGGCTGTCCATCCTGCCACAGGGTCAAGAACCCCAGGCTTCCATTAGGAACAGCCGTTGCATTCAGCACAAACGCCCATGCGCCCCAGGGGACGCAGGGACTGCTTGCGATGTTCGCTACCAGTGGCCCGCTGAATG
Organism: Acidobacteriaceae bacterium; assembly: GCA_003165795.1. Taxonomy (GTDB): domain Bacteria; phylum Acidobacteriota; class Terriglobia; order Terriglobales; family Acidobacteriaceae; genus Bog-257. The sequence continues at coordinate 12,575 of PMWW01000092.1, read as the reverse complement.
TCCCAATTGTCTTGCGTGTGTCGAGGGCCCGGCACGGGGCGCTGGGATACAACGATAGACCGCCAGGTCCCGGCGCGAAGTATCCATTGATATCGATCACCAGGTCGGTATCATTGCCGGCCCATACCTCGATGCCGCCGCCGCTGCCGGCGGGTACGATCACCGCGTTGGCCGTGATGGTGCCGGTGGGCGCGTTCAAGGTGGACGTAGCGGGCTGCGGTTGTCCCGCCGGCCACGTGCTCAGCACCCAGAGCGCGGGCCCCCGGGGCACGGCCGTGAAGTTGAATGAATATGCTTTTGCACTGGCGGAAATATCGCAAGAAACCGCGCTAAGTATGGGGAACTCACGCGGTTCGGCGCCGTGCAGGTACGGACCTCCGAGTGGCCCGTTCGCCCTGCGGGTGTCGGCCACGCGGCACGGTTCCAGCGGATAGAAGACAAGCGCAGAAGGATCGGGTGCGGGAACAAAGTAACCGTCGATGTCCAGCACGACGTCTGTCGTGCCGCTGGCGAAGACACTGATGGCACCGTTGAAGCCGGCGGAAACAATTGCCGCGTTCGCCTTGATGCGTCCGTCCAAAGAGTTCATGGTAGAAATTCCCGGCCTGTCTTCTCCGGTGGGCCACAGCGTCAAGAACCCCAGCACTCCGTGCGGAACAACGGTGACATTCAGCGAGTAGGCTGCAGCCGTGGCGGGAATGCCGCAGGGACTGCTGGGGACGGCGAAGCTTCGGGAACCCCCGTTCGAAATCGGCGGTCCGCCCAACGGACCATCTGGCCACCTGGTATCTACCACTCTGCAAGGCGTCACGGGGACGAACAGGAGCGCGTCTGAAGTGGCTCCGGCAATCACCGAGACGGTGTTGGCAGCGGAGTTGGGTACAAAAATCAGGTTGTTCATCCAGTTGGCCGCCAAGGCTTCGGGGTAGCCTCCGACGGAAACGGTGGAGGTTAGATCAGTCGCGCCATCGACCATGGTCACGGTGCCGCTCCAAAGGTAATTTGTGACGTAGGCCTTGTTGGTCACCGGGTCAACCACAATTGCACTCGGTTTGCTACCCACGGCGACGGTGCTGACCGATAGCGTCGACCCGTCGATGATCGTCACCGACCCGCTCTGTTCATTGGCTACATAAATCTGGTTGGTGGCCGGGTTGACCGCCACTGCCGAGGGCCCCAGACCAACATTTATGGTGGTGGTCGATTTCGTCGTCCCGTCAATGATTGTCAAGTTGTCGCTGCCGTAGTTGGCGACATAAACTTTGTTGGTTTGCTGGTTGATTGCCAAAGCCTCCGGGTAGCCGCCTACGGCGACGGTAGAAGCAGAGTTGGTAGCGCCATCGATTACGGTGACATTGCCTCCATCACAGTTGACTACATACACCTCGTTAGTAATCTGGTTGATCGCCAATGCTTGGGGGTAGCTGCCGGCAGCGACAGTCAAGGTAGAGTTAGTGGCGCCATCGATTACGGTTACGCTGTTGCCGCGGTAGTTGGAAACGTAGATCTTGTTGGTCACCGGATTTGCGGCTACGGCCATGGGATTAATTCCGACCCCGACGGTTGCCGTGCTATTGTTCGTGCCATCGATTACCGTCACCGTGTCACTGTTCTGGTTAGCGACATAAATTTTGTCGATGGTGGCATCTACCGCGACCGCCTGCGGGGCCGATCCAACCGCCACCGTAACGGTGGAGTAAGTCACTCCGTCGATCACGGTTACATTGTTGCTGTTCTGGTTGACAACGTAGATTTTGTTGGTAACAGGGTTGATGGCTACGGCGACTGGTAGGGAGCCAGTGCCAAGCGTGCCCGCCAGGACTTGTGCCGCGGCGGAGAGCGAGGCTATGGTAACGGCGAATGCCAGCAGGGGCAGTGCGGCCGGACATGCCATTCTCCAGGGCTTCCGGCCCACCGCGACTGGCGGCGCTGGGGCTTTGGCAAAGACTGTCTGGCGGTAGCGGGGGAAGTCAGATCTGGCAAAGTCCATGATCGATAACGCCGCTCTTCCCGAGTGTCGGGGAACGCACTCTTTCGCGCGGCGCAGCACACTGTCGGGAGGGTCTTGGACTTACTCTGCCGGTTCTTGCCCGACGGCCAGGAGGGAGATTGACGAACTCACATCGCAATGCCCGGCACCTACCTGCCTCGCCGGGTGCACTCTGAAAAGCTGCCAATCTCTGCAATGTGGTTCACTTGAACGTTAAACCCTTGCGGTGTTCCCGAACAATACTTGATAGCCACATTTTGGCAACGAGTTTCGGAACGGGAATCGCGAGCGCTCCATATGCGGCAACCGCCAGCCTGCCCCGCTCGGACTACGAACCAGTGTGATCGGTGAGAAATGAACTCAGCCCAGGGCGCGAATAGGCTGCGGACTCGTCAGCTCCGTCTGGGCGCGGTAGGATGGGGATGCATTCAAATGCGATGGGAGCGTGTTATGACACCTGCACTCGCCGATCTGGAGCCCAAGGAATTATGGAAGCACTTCGATGCGTTAGCTGCGATACCTCGCGCTTCGACCAAAGAAGCCGCGGCGCGCGACTATGTGCTGGCAGTGGCGGCGCGATCCGGGCTGGAGGCGGTGCAAGATGAGGTGGGCAACACGGTGGTCCGCAAGCCCGCCCACGCCGGGCGCGAAGCTGCGCCCATGGCTCTGCTGCAGGGGCATTTGGACATGGTGTGCGAGAAGAATGAGGGCACGCCGCACAACTTCGACACCGATCCCATCAAGCTGCGCCGCGACGGAGATTGGCTGAAAGCCGACGGCACAACGCTCGGCGCCGACAACGGCGTTGGCGTGGCAGCAGCCTTGGCGGTAATGGAGAGCAGTGACATTGCTCACGGTCCGCTGGAGTTCGTCTTCACCATCGATGAGGAAACCGGCCTGACTGGGGCGGCCGAGTTTCCCGCTGGGCTGCTGAAGTCGAAATACTTTCTGAATCTGGACAACGAGGAGAAAGGCACCATCTGCATTGGCTGCTCGGGCGGCCTGAAGACCACGGCTCGCCGCCAGGTAGCCTTTCGTCCGGCGGCCGGCGACGCGGCGTGGCGCATCAAAGTGTTCGGCTTAAAGGGTGGTCATTCCGGTGTCGATATCCACCAGGGCCGAGGCAATGCCTTGCGGATATTGGGCAGCGTTCTTCAGACCGCGCTCGATTCGTTGCCGATCGAAATCGCCGAGCTGAACGGCGGAAGCGCGCAGAACGCGATTCCACGCGAGGCTTCGGCGGTCGTTGTTCTCGATGCAGCGCGTCAAAAGGAATTACAGGCGCTGGTGGCCAAGTCGGAGGCCGAGCAGCGAGCTGACCTCGGTGGCTTCGATTCGGAGCTGCAGATCACAGTAGAAAAAGTGCTCCGGCCGGAAAAAGTTCTGGACGCCACCGACGCGAAACAGACAGTAAATCTATTGGTGAGCGTACCTCATGGAGTGCTGGCCATGAGTCCCGATGTCCCCGGCTTGGTGCAGAACTCTACCAACCTGGCGACGGCCGCCATCAAAGGCGACACGGTCGAGATCGTCACCAGCCAGCGCAGCGCAATCGAGAGCAGCAAACAAGCCGCCGCGCGCATGGTTGCGACCGCATTTCGTCTGGCTGGATTTGAGGTTGAACAGAGCGGCGGCTATCCCGGATGGAAGCCCGAGCCCAACAGTGAAATCGTGCGCAAGCTCCAAACAGTACACGAAGAAGTCTTCGGCGAGCCCGCGAAGCTGATCGCCATGCATGCTGGATTGGAGTGTGGCGTGATCGGTGAAAAATATCCGGGAATGCAGATGGCATCGTTTGGGCCAACCATCGTTGACCCGCATAGTCCAAACGAGCGGGTTGAAATATCGTCCGTTGCAGGCTTCTGGAGATATCTCAAGGCAGCCCTAGAGGGGATCTAAGCGCGAAGTTGATGGTTCCAGTATGTCGCCCTGCCTTTCGCGAGAGTCACTGAATCGCAGTGGGGAACGCAGAGCTACGTCCCCGACTGCGCTTCTCCGACCAAAGGGTGACATCTAAGGGAGGACGGCCCATGATGATTTTTTGTCAGGACGGCCCTTATGCGGCCCCGGCCCGCAGACCCTCTCTACCATCATCTATGGGCCACATGCAGTCCAGCCTGGAGTGCATATATGTGCCATAAAAAATACAAACTTTTGTATTATATTTCTTGCGAATTTCTTCTTTCAATGATATTAAGTTAGCACCTTCCGGTTGTCGCCGCGAAGGGAGACGTACGTCTGCATGAGCTGAGTAGTCCTTTAATTTATTGCGATTGCGATATAATGGAGGCTGAGTGAAGCGATGTGCAACTGGGTGGCATTGATGTAGAAATGGGGCCCAATTGATGGGGCCAAGGTGGTGCACGACGAGCATTGCCAATTAGGAAAATTGATATTTAAATCCTGCTCTAAGTCTAGCGGGATTCCAGGGCCGGCGGGAAGTTGGAAGTCGGAAAATGTCTCTCACATCCAACCACGAACAGCGAACCTAACCGCAAAATTGTGTCTGGTGTGGAACCCATGCTTTCCAATAGAGCTTCAAGGTACGATTTATTTCCCCAAGAGTCTTCCGACTGGTGGGTGCTGCAGACCAGAGTGCGCTGCGAGCAAAGAGTGAGTAACCAGCTGCTGAGTAAGCACCATGAGGCATACGTTCCGGTGGCGCGAGAGCGCCGGCGTTGGACAGATCGGTATCGGACCGTGGAACTGCCGATGTTCCCGGGTTACGTCTTCGTGCGGGCAGTATTGCAGGCCGCGGATCGCCTCGCGATCCTGCAGTCGAGTGGAGTGTTTGGTTTTGTGACGTATAAGGGCGGCATCGCCCATATCTCCGATCGACAAATCGGATATCTCCGAACGATCGCCGAGCAGAGCAGTCCCTGGTCGCCTTATCGCTTCATCGCGGAGGGACCGCGGGCGCGTATTCGTAGCGGCCGGCTTGAGGGACTGGAGGGAATCCTGGCCACTGACAAGGGTGGTGAGAAGCTGGTCGTCTCACTCGAGCCCATGCAGCGCTCGATCGCCGTCAAGATTGAGGCCTGCGACTTTGAGATGCTGTGAAGGGCAGGAGAATTTGGGACGCCGGTCGGTGTCCAGCAGCGTCAGATGTGATGTAGTCGGATTACTCATTTCAGCCTGGCGTATTCTGCTTTGGCCTGGAGCAGGATGGGATTGTCCGCATCGGCATCCTTCCACAAGTTCAGGAAGTCTTTGTAGGCTTGCCGGGCGCCGTCTTTGTCTCCGTACAGGGCGCGTGCGCGCGCTATTTGCAGATGGGCCAGCGCGCCGATAGTCGAGTTCAGTACCACTCCGCGATGGTCGAGCATCTTCTGGAATTCCGCTGCGGCCTCTTTACCTTGACCCGCCTGAAGATACGCCAGTCCGCGCAAATAAGCGGGATAAGCAACCCCGATTCCCGGCGCCGGCGAGCCAAATTCATAGGGCACGGCAGGCTGTAGAGCGTCGATGGCGGCAGCAGGATTGTTTTCGTCCAGCGCCAGCGCCGCTCGTATCGACGGCAACCAGTAATCGTTCACGATAGTGTCGGAAGGGAAGCGTTGGCCAAGATCGTCGGCCAATGCCTGGGCGTTTTTGCGATTGCCGCTGCGCGCCAGCAGCAGGGCGGCAAGCACTTGGACATTCTTGCCATCGCCGGAACTCATCGCCTCCAAGGCTTGCTGGCTGGCTCGCTGCGGGCCGCCCAGTTCGACTTCGTGCAGCGCCCCGGCCAACTGCCATAGCGCAGCAGTCTCCTTTGCTCCAGCATGCAAGGCAGAGTCCCGAGCCATCTGACTGGACCGCCGCGCCTTAGCAAGACGGCCGAAATAAGCCTCGGTGTCCGATTGCATCGCTAGCAACTGATCTTCAATACCCGGCTTACCCATCGCCGCCGCCAACTGGTGGGCCATTTCGGGTCCATCGTTGCGAAGAAAAGCCAGACCGTAGTACTCCGCGAGCAGGGCCTGGTTTTCAAGTTTGCGGGCCTGCGCCTGGTCCAGCACCGCCCGAGCGTCTTCAAAGCGGTCCAAGTTCATGTAAGTGCCGGCCAGATTGGTGTAATTGATAACGTGGCTGGGGTTCAGCTGCAGGGCAGCTTGGGCTTCGCTCAGGGCCTGGTTGTAGCGGCCAATTGCGGTGTAAGCCGAATTCAAATTGACGTAAGAGGCTTCCTCGCGAGGATAGGTCTGACGCAGTAGGAGATAGGCCTGAATGGCCTGGTCCACATCGCCGCTGACCAGATCGTGATAGTGACAGACGATGTAGAGCTTTTCCTTTTCGCTGGTGTTACTACGTAGCTCGTACGCCCGGTTAGTGCTCTCGGCAGCCAAGCTGGGTTCATTGAGATTGGAATAAGCGACACCCAGGCGGGCATAGGCCATGGCGAACTTCGGATCCAGCTCGATGGCTCGCTGAAAAAATTGTAACGACGCCTGATCGCCCTCGGTGTCCTGCATCTTCAAGCCTAGGCTGTAAGCCCGCAGCGCTTCCAGGGAAGGCGTGGTCGCTTGTTCGATGGGGGTATCGTATTTCTGTACCGAGGCCAGCGACTCGCCCAGCTTCTCGCGCATCTTGGTGGCCGCTTTGCCCAGCGCGCTCAGCACTTGCTCGCGACTGGGAGCCTCGATCTGTTCATCCCCCAGGGAGTCGCCGGTTCGGCAATTGATCGCTCGTACTCCGATGACATAGTGACTTCCCAACTCCGAGATCGAGCCTAACAACATGGCCGTGCTTCCTGCGCGCTGACAAATCTGCCGCGTGATGTCCTCGGTAAGCCGGGTATCGGCGGGAAGTCCCATGAATCGCAGTTGCTCGTTCACCTTCAGGTCGGAGAGAACGTTTAGGAACGGCGACTGTTCCAGACCGACGGTCAAGGCCTGGGGGAGCGCGGCATCGAAGACGGTCTCGCCGGTAGTGTTGTTGAAGTCGGCGAGGACTATGGTGTCTTGGTCGGTAAGCTTGCGGGCGTGGCGCGTGTGCCAGTACCAGGCGGCAGCGATCACTCCCAGCACGACGGCCAACATGACCAACACGCTTACGGTGCGGACCGGTTTCCTGGCATTGGCTGGCGGCCGCTGTGGTCTTGAGTTCTGTGACGGTCTATCGGCGAAGGTGCTCCCCGCCAGAGCTAAGTTTCGGTCACGCCGGATGGCGGAGCTGGCTTCACTGGCAACCGGCAAGGGGACGGTAGGCTCGTTCTCGAATCGGGTGTCCCGGTCGACGCGCTTCAAGTCAGAGCGAATATCGGAAGCATTGTGATAACGAAGGTCGCGGTCTTTTTCCAGCGCCTTGCCGATAATTCGTTCCAGCTCGAGGGGGAGATCGGGGTTAATCCGAGTCGGAGCCGTCGGCGTTTGGTGCAGGATGGCGTCGAACACGCCGGCCGGAGTATCACCGCGAAATGGCAACGTGCCCGTGGACATCTCATACAACGTCGCCCCAAAGGAAAATAAATCGGTGCGCCCGTCGAGCGGCTTGCCTAATGCCTGCTCCGGCGACATGTAAGCAATTGTGCCCAACGTCGTACCCGGGCTGGTGAGGTGGGCGTAGTGTTCGATAGTGTCCTGGGCGTCGGCCGCCGCCGCGGTCTTTACCGGGATCGCGGTGGCCAAACCAAAGTCCATGATTTTGGCGAGGCCGCGCCGGGTCACAAAAATATTGGCCGGCTTGATATCGCGATGCATGATGCCGTGGCCATGAGCGGCATCGAGAGCGTCGGCAACATGGATCGCGATCTCCAGCAGCTGACGCAACTCCATCGGTTGGCCGCCAATAAGCTTCCGGAGGGTCGCGCCGTCCAGGTATTCCATGACGATGAAGGTCTGGCCTTGGTAGTCGTCAATCTCATGGATGGTGCAGATGTTGGGATGGTTGAGAGCGGAGGCGGCCCGCGCCTCGCGGCGAAATCGCTCGAGAACCGCGGGGTCCTTGGCGACATTCTCGGGCAGGAACTTGATAGCGACGAAGCGGCCGAGTTTCAGGTCCTCGGCTTTATACACCACACCCATACCCCCAAATCCGAGCTTTTCCAGGATACGGTAGTGGGAGATGGTCTGATCGATCATGGGTGGGCGCAAATACCCTTGGCGTGTCATGTTAGGGATCGGAGGAAGGCAAGTCAATGTTGCCGGCATCGCGGCGCCGGCGAGCCACCCCGTAGTGGATCGCAGTCAAGGGCTGCGCGGGGAGGTTAGAGCATAACTCCGATCGAGCGAACCGGGTAGTCCTGGCGGAGGGTTGGTAGCTGAAGAAGGGTGCTGGGAGACACCCTTTCGGACGAGTCGCGATTATGCCAGCAGTGGTCCAGAACTGGGTGCCTTCTGCCGCACCAGCTTGCGTATAGGAGATAGGTTGGCCCTACACGGCGGCTTCTTGAACCGTGTCACATCGGCAGGGACAGAGTGGTTGGTGACCTGAGTTTGTCTGCGATCGGGGTGGCGCTCCGACAAGAGACCGGCGTGCAGAAGGATTTCACTGAACGAATCAAGGGCCTCGGCAAAGCGCTGCGTGATCCACGCCCGGGAGCAGTGCAGCATCTCGGCGACTTCGTCGTGGGAGAAGTCGTACAGTCCGACGAGGGTGATAATCTCGGAGTGCGCTTGGTTTAATTTCGCCAGGCAGATCTCGACATCGCGTACGAAGATCACCTGCTCCTCGAAGCTGGGGATGGCATGATGGGAGACGCGGGAGCGGAACAACTCGCGCCCCAACAACGAAGGCAGTCTTCCCACCTGGCAGGAGAGTTCGAAGAAGTGCCGCAGCAGGGCGAAGGTCTGTCCGCGGAAGCACAGCATTTCCGGCCGGGGATCGATCTCGTGGGATTCGGCGGGTAGGGGCTCGCGCACCTGAAAAAGCAACAACTGGGCTTGGCGCGCGGCCCGCTTGTAATTCCTCATTGCAGCCTCCCACCGGGCATGACCGCTTCGGCGGTGCCCTCCAGGAACAACGGCGTTGCCCGCCCAACTTCTGGTTTGCGAAGCCGCAATCTGCGGGCTGCGCCGGGGGGAAGAGAATAGTTGACCAGAGCCTGCCCACAGGGCTGGCAATAGTTCTCTGCCGATTTAGCTCGACGCAATCCCAACGACCCGCAGCGCTCGCAGTATTTCAGTTCGTATGTAGTGCCTTCCATTTTGGCCCCTTTTCGCTATGTATGCTCAACAACAAAGCCCTGCGACGGGCCCCTTCAGCGATTGGGGGCCGTACGCAGGGCTCGTTTCATTTACGATGACCTGCTACTGGTTAATGGTTAGGTGTAGAACGGCAGCCGATACCGCAGAGCGCGAGGAACAAAGTTAAGAGTACGAGTGCTCGATTGCCGCGCGCTGCTCCGGCCTACCGGATTTCAAGATATCATCCGCTCTTCTTGTTGGCGGGTGAAGTAACCTTCTTCGTATCCGGACTTCAAAATGCTTCCGTTCTTCACCACGATACTGAGTCTTCCCGAGAATCGCAGATGGCGGAGAAGCGTTTCGGTGGCTGACGACAGCAGCCTGGCTTCCCTGGTCATGCGGCGAAACTCGGCGAAGCTCCTTTCTTCGGCAGTCGGTTCGGTGTGGTCCATTGCTTTTTTACCTCGGCCAGAACCGCAGAACCTGCAACCATTCGACTGTGACACGGAGGAATCAGGGTGGTCAATAAAATTATTGCTTTAAGGATATTACTAAAGTACATGTATTGCTTTCAGAAAATATCCTCGCCATGACACTTCAAGACTTGCAGGACAACCTGCGCGCCCTCATCCGCGCCCGCATTGACCGGGGAGAATGGACCGGCAGCAGTTTGTCCGGGGAAGCCGGTTTCCAGCAGGCACACCTTTCCAACTTTTTGAATTCCCGCCGCGGCTTGAGCGTGGAATCCATGGACCGCCTGCTGCAGACGTTGGGTATCGGAGTGCTCGATCTGGTGGACGCGGGAGACATTGAACGCCGGGCGGTGCTGCCCGGTCCGGCCGCCAGTTTCGAGAATGTTGCCCTCGTGTCGCCGCAGAACTCCGGGCTGGCGCGCTTTACCGCGGACCAGATTCTGCAGACCCACAGCTTTCGCAAGTCGTTTCTGGGGAAGCTGAGGCCCAACGATGCCGACGGCCGCGCCGACTGGCTGCGGTTTGTGGCCATCAAGCTGGATGCCCGGACCGCGGGCGGCGGGTGGCCGCTGGAAATGTCGGCGGTGACGCTGCTGGTGGATCGCCATTACAGCTCGCTGCAGCCGTATCGGCGATCACGGCCAAATCTTTACGCGGTGCGGCTGCAGCAGCGGTGCTTCCTGGGCCAGGTTTCGCTGGCCGGCGATCAATTGGTGCTGCGGCCTCACAACCCGCGCTATGCCGTCGAGTTAGTTCGGATTGAACATGGCCGAAACTATTCCGAATATATTGTGGGCCGGGTCTGTCACGTTGGGGTGGAGGTGTGAGCCGTTCGTCTCTGCTATCATTTTCGCTACCATCGAGGGAGGACAGCACTATGGAAGAAGAACATGGCGGAACGACAGCGGGGGTGCGGCGGAATGAAGACATCGCGCTCGACATGATGAAGTTTATCGCGGTGACTACAGGCTACGGAAAAGCCGGTTCCCCGGGAGCAGGTTTTCAGGGTGAAACGGTTTCCAAAGCCGAAGACTATGCCCGTCACTTGCTGGACCTGTATGGACAATGTCTGGCGGCGGTGCAAGGCAAGAAGTAGGCTGGACCAGGCGCGAAGCAGAGCGGAGCCGGGAGTCTCTCCGGGTTCGTAGGGTCACCGCGAACGGTGATTGGCGTCACTGCCTGGGGGATGGCCCGGGGTGACCATCAGCAGCGTGAGGTGCGAGATGGCGAGCCTGGACCCGACCTTTCATCAAGAAACCGTCAGCATTCATCAGGAGCACGAAGAGCTGATAACGCAATTGGACAAACTGGATTCGGCGCTGGAGCAAATCGTTTGCTACTCGGAAATCTTCACCGATCTGGCCACCGCCAATCAGGCGACCAGCTCCGGGAAATGGATAGCGGAGTGGCTTCCCAAGCATTACGCGCACGAGGAAACCACGGTGCTGGAGACCATCGCCAAGATGAGTCCGGAACTGGCTTCGTTTGCTCGCGAGATGAAGCGCCAGCATAACGAGATGCGGGTCCGGCTAGAGAGCTTTCGCGACCACCTGGCACAATTGGACGAGACCGGCGACCTGGAAGCGGCAGTCGCCGCACTGAAGCGGGAGGGCAAAGACCTTACTCGAGTGATGCGGCTGCACATGGCGGTGGAAGAAAAGAAGTTTGCCGGCCTGGAGAACTAGCCGGGCGGGAGCGCCGACTGCAATGGTCATTTGGGGAGGCAAATCCCGGTGGGCGGTGGCGCGTCAGGGGCCATCAGTGTGACTGGCTGCGGACACGCTATAAGGTTCGCGCAGACTCCAGCCGTAAGGTCTTCAGCGCAGGGAGCCAACGCCGCTGACTTGAGCCAACTAAACTAGGGCTGCGATCTGGGCCTCCAGATCGGCCAGTGCCCGGCGCAGCAATTCGGAATACCGCTCACTGTTACTGCGTTCAAGTTGCTGCAGTATGCCTCTACGGGAAAGCACCAAGTCACTTTTCTTGAATTTTGTGTGCAGTTCCTCAGCCGAAAAGTGAGGGATTTCGTTAGGTAATGGTGGAATATCAGAGTCTTCTATTTGCGCTTCTACAGATTTACTTTCCCAACCACGTGCCATGCTTCAATTATAGCTTCGTAGGCGCTGCTTCGGCTCGGTAAAAAGTGGGTGAATATGGATTCCCTGCGCATTTTTCCCTTATCGAACCAGCCGCAACTGATTCCGGGCCCGGGACCCACCAAACGAAGTTATAGAAAATGTGCAACATAGCGTCAGATCAGATCAGGGGTTGCTGACAACCCGTTCGGAACTCGGGTGCGAAGACCATCTCTGCCGCATCTCCCGATTCGGGAAGCGATTCGCGTTTGACAGTTAAACATTCATTGACGAAGGACGGCGCAGGGCCAAGAATCAAAGTAACCATAGGATAGTTACCCTGATGCGTATCTTAGTTGTTGAAGATGACGCGCCGCTGGCCAGTTTCGTCCGCAAGGGCCTGGAAGCGGAGCACTATGCGGTTGACGTCGCGCCCGACGGAGAATTGGCCCGGCTGATGGCGGTCGAGAGTGAATACGATTTGCTGATTCTGGATCTGAACCTGCCTAAGCTCGACGGCATTAGCGTGCTGAACTCGGTGCGTCCGAAAAAACCTTCTCTTCCGGTGCTGGTGTTGACCGCGCGCAGCCGGGTGGAAGACCGGGTGCAATCGCTCGACACCGGTGCCGACGACTGTCTCATCAAGCCGTTTTCCTTTACCGAACTCTCGGCCCGGGTGCGGGCCCTGCTGCGGCGCGGCCCGCGGACGGTGGAAACCGTGCTGCGCGTGGCCGACCTGGAGCTGAACCGCGTGGAACGCAGAGTAGAACGGGGGGGCAAGCGCATCGAACTTACCTCCAAAGAGTTTGCCCTTCTGGAATACCTCATGCGCAACGCCGGGCGCCGGGTCACTCGGGCCATGATCGTGGAGCACGTGTGGAACCTGTCGTTCGACACTACGACGAACATCGTCGACGTGTACATCAATTAC
>PMWW01000205.1 GCA_003165795.1 Acidobacteriaceae bacterium | reverse complement strand
GCCGGTGGCTTCCGGACGAATCAGCGAACCGCCCCAGTTCAGGCCCTTGCCGGTCAGCACTCCGGTGAATTCGTTCCGGATGCGCTTGTACTGGCCGAACAGGTAGCCGATTTCGCGTCCGCCTACGCCAATATCGCCGGCCGGAACGTCGGTGTCCGGTCCAATGTGGCGGCACAGCTCGGTCATGAAGCTTTGGCAGAAGCGCATCACTTCGTTGTCGCTCTTGCCTTTGGGATCGAAGTCCGAACCGCCCTTGCCGCCGCCGATGGGCAGCGTGGTCAGCGAGTTCTTGAAGACCTGCTCGAAAGCCAGGAACTTCAAGATGCCAAGATTGACGGAGGGATGGAAGCGCAGGCCGCCTTTGTAGGGGCCGATCGCGCTGTTCATCTCGATACGGAAGCCGCGATTGACTTGGACATTACCCTGGTCGTCAAACCACGGCACGCGGAACATAACGAGGCGCTCGGGTTCGGTAATGCGCTCCAGGATGCGCGCCGAGATGTATTCCGGGTGGCGCTCCAGCACGAGGCGCAGCGACTCGAGCACTTCCTGCACCGCTTGATGGAATTCAGGTTCGGCTGGGTTTTTGGCCTTCACTAGCGCCATTATTTCGTTGATGTAATTGCCCGGAGTCTTGATTCCAGGCGTACTTGTTATTCCAGCACTCATATAGGTCCTCCTCGAACCTTTCAACTCTCTTTTAGGCCGGTACTAGAGATAAAATCGTTCGCTGATGCTACCTAGTCAACTATATTGAGGCCGCTCTTATTTCAGTCCTGCGCCGGCAGTCTGGCAGTGACTGCTATCACCCGAAGGGGTGACTAACCCGCGATATGGTAAACCCTTATGGGGCCGCATGGAGCGGAAATCGTCCCTAGCTACGGACGAGTATCAGCAGCCGGCGAATTGGGCGAAGGGGACAGGGCAAGCAAGAAGAGACGGACAAATAGGGAAGAAGTCTCGTGACGAGACTCCTTCGTGTCAAAAGCAATTATGGGTACGATTCGCTTACTCCCGGTAATGCGCGCCCCCATGGCGGACGTCGGCGCCGCGCACCCAGAAAATCACGTCCTCGGCAATGTTGGTTGCGTGGTCGGCGATGCGCTCCAGGTTGCGCGCGATGAGGAGAACATCGAGCGCTTGGCGGGTGCAGGAGGGATCATCGGTCATCTTCTGAACTAGCATGACAAAAGCTTCGTCCTTCATCCGGTCCACGATGCCATCCATCTGTAGGACCGCCTCGGCCACTTCCGCTTTGCCGTCCAGAAAAGATTCCAGCGCGCGCTGCACCATGGTGCTGACGCCATCGGCCATGCGGGGAATGTCAACCGGCAATTCCACTTCCGGCTCGCTAATCAGATCGAGCACGCGCTGCGCGATGTTGACTGCCTGATCGCCGACGCGTTCCAGGTCGGCATTGATCTTGAGGACGGCGAGGATGAAACGGAGATCGACTGCCATCGGCTGCTGCATAGCCAACAGGTCGAGCGAAAGTTCGTCAATCTCGCGCTCGGCATCGTTAATCGCGGGTTCGCCAGCCAGCACCATTTGACAAAACTTGCTGTCGCGGGTGCGATAGGCTTCGGTCGCCCGATCGATGGCTTGCTCGGCCAGCCCGCCCATCCGCAAGAGCTTTTCTTTCAGTTCATCCAGTCCCTGCTGAAAACGGCTGCGCATTATCCAAACCTGCCTGTTACGTAGTCTTCCGTCCGCTTGTCGGCGGGGGTGGTGAAGATCTTTTCGGTCTTGTCGTACTCGATAAGACTGCCCATAAGAAAAAAGCCGGTAAGCTCGGCGACGCGCGCCGCCTGCTGCATGTTATGAGTAACAATAACGACGGTATAGTGCTGCTTCAATTGAAAAATGAGTTCTTCGATTTTGCTGGTGGAGATGGGATCGAGCGCCGAAGCGGGCTCGTCCATTAATAGCACTTCAGGTTCAACCGCAAGGGCGCGGGCAATGCAGAGGCGCTGCTGCTGTCCGCCGGAAAGGCTGGCACCCGACTTCTTATGCAGGTTGTCTTTCACTTCGTCCCACAGCGCGGCGAGCCTGAGCGACCGCTCCACCAGCTCGTCCATCTGCTTGCGATTGCGAAAACCGTTGAGCTTTAAGCCCGCGGCCACATTGCCGTAAATCGACATCGTCGGAAATGGGTTGGGCTTCTGGAACACCATGCCAATTCTGCGGCGCACCTCGACGGGGTCGGAGCCGCTGCCATAGACATCCATCTCGCCGACCTTGACCGAACCTTCGGCGTAGGCTTCGGGAATCGTCTCATGCATGCGATTGAGGCAGCGCACGAAGGTACTCTTGCCGCATCCGGAGGGGCCAATCACTGCGGTCACGTGGTTGGCAGGGACACTCATGTCGATGGAGTTTAACGCCAGGTTCTTGCCATACCAGGCGTTCAGTCCATGCACTTCAATGCCGACACCCATATTAGGCCCTTACGCTCCCTTCAGGCTTCCGCGAGTGGTGAGACGTACCGCCGCAACCGCACCTACGATCATAACGATGAGAATCAGGGCCCCGGCCCACGCCTGCTTGTGCCATTCGTCGTAAGGCGAAATAGCGTAGGTGAATACCTGCAACGAGAGCGCCGCGGTGGGCTGATTCAATTTCAAGTTCCAAAACTGATTCCCGAAGGCGGTGAACAGCAGCGGAGCGGTCTCTCCGGCGACGCGGGCGAAAGCCAGCATGCAGCCCGTGATCACGCCCGCCGAGGCAGTTCGCAACGAGATGGAGAGCGTCGTTCGCCATTTGGGAATGCCAAGTCCGTAGGCAGCTTCGCGAACGACATTGGGAACCATGAGCAACATCTCTTCGGTAGCGCGGGCGATAGTCGGGATCATCATGATTCCCAGCGCCACGCCACCGGAAAACGCCGAGAAGTGTTTTTGCCGGACCACGATCAAGGAGTAGACGGCAATACCAATCACGATCGACGGTACGCCGTTCAACACATCCGCGGTGAAGCGTATGAAGTCGCCAAAGCGGTTGCGGCCGTATTCGGCTAGATAGATACCCGAGCCGATACCCAACGGCACGCCGAACACGCTGGCGATTGCAAGAATCAGGCCGGTGCCAACGATGGCGTTGGCCATACCTCCGCCCGCCTCGCCCGGCGGTTTTGGGGTCTGCGTGAGGAAGGCCAGGTTCACCGAGCCGATGCCCTTAATCACCAGGTAGGCGAAGATGGCGAGCAGTGGCACCAGCACCAGGATGGCAGCCAGAATCGCGAACGCGGTCGCACCCTGGTCCATCAAACGCCGCCATAAGCTGACCTCTTGCGTAGCTCCTGAGGATGGACTAGGCACGGACCCTCGCAGTCCCGCCGGTGATGCTCCATACCAGCAAGCGAGCCAGCGCATTGACGACGAGAGTTACCAGGAACAACGCCAGGCCTATTTCCACCAGAGCGCTGAGATATAGGTCGCCGGTGGCTTCGCTAAATTCGTTGGCGATGACGCTGGCCATGGTGTAGCCGGGGGCGAACAGCGATTTCGCAATCTGCGGCGTGTTGCCGATGACCATGGTCACGGCCATGGTCTCTCCCAGCGCGCGTCCCAAGCCCAGGATGATGCCGCCGACAATGCCGATACGCGCGTTGCGCAAGACGCCAATGCGGATCATCTCCCAGCGGGTTGCGCCCAGGGCCAACACCGCTTCCCGCTGGTTCTGGGGCACGGCGATCAGGACTTCGCGGGTGATGGAAGCGATGATCGGCACGATCATGATGGCCAGGATGATTCCCGCGGCCAGCATGCCAAGGCCGTAAGGCGTGCCGCTGAACAGCCCTGTCCAGCCCAGAGTTTTTGCCAGAAAGGGTTCTACATAGACGCGCAACAGCGGAGCCAGTACAAAAATGGCCCACAGCCCGTAAATGACGCTGGGAATCGCCGCCAGCAACTCCACCAGAAATGAGATGATGGCCCGTAGCGACTGTGGGCACATCTCCGTAATGAACACCGCGACACCGACGGAGAGGGGAACAGCCAGAACGAGAGCAAGCAACGACGAGACCAGCGTGCCATAGATGAAAGGCATGGCTCCGAAGTTGCCATTTACCGGGTCCCAGTCATGTCCGTAAAAGAACTTGAGCCCGAACTGGTGGAGGGAAAGCTGTGATTTGCTAACGAGCTCCCAAACTACCAACACCACAATGGCAAAGACCGAGATCGCACTCAGCAGGATAATCACACCAAATATCTGGTCAGGGACCCGGCTGCTGCGGGGATGAGAGGTGCGGATTTTCGCCAAAACAGCAGAGGGAGTATGCGCCCGATGCCCCGCCTCCACCTTGGCAAGCGAAGGCATGGACGTAACCGGCTTAGGAAGCTGTCCAAGAGGCTCGGGCGAGTTCATCGGTTTGACGCTATCAGACATTTGTTACAGCCGCGTTAAAGAGACAGCAATTAGCAACTAGCCAAGAAAGTCTAAAGAATGGCCAAGTACAAGTTGCAAAGCGACCCAGAGTGCCCGGGCCTATCGGCTGGTTGCTAATTGCTGGAACCGATCCCCCTCTCATAAAACAGGATCGCGGCTGTGATAATGCGATAACCAAACCAGGCTGAAGGCCGGCGCGTCCACTCGCGGCTTGGCGCTATATTTATAAGTGTCGGCGGTTGTTGCCCGTGTCTGATACTGTCAGGTGCACCCCTCTCGCCGTCGTAGGCAGGAAACTTTTGATCAACCCACGCGCAACCCACGAGTCTGCCGTCCACTCCGAACGCCTCTTCGAGGGCTTTGAGAACCTGATGCCGTTCCGCGTGAATGACATCCTGCTTGTTTCCAGCCTCTACGATTCTTTCATTCTGCGCGAAGACGGCCGGCTCAACGAGCTGCTCATCGGGGAATCGCTGGAGCTAAATCTGCACCATGTCCCTGGCATCACCCATGTCTCCACCGGAGCGGAGGCGATGCAATTGGTGCTCTCGCAGCGGCGCTTCAACCTGATCGTCACCAACCTGCACTTAGGCGATATGGACGCCGCGCAACTCGCCCGCGAAATCAAGGCCGCCGGCCTCGACGTGCCCGTAGTCGTGCTGGCCTACGACTATCGCGAGATACAAAACTTCATTGCTCGCAATCCCCGCACCGATATCGACCGCATCTTCCTGTGGCAGGGAAATGTCCGCATCCTGCTCTCGATCGTGAACTACATTGAGGACAAGCGTAACGTTCTTCACGACACCAAGGCCATGAGCGTGCCAGTCATGCTGGTGGTGGAAGATGACATCCGCTATTACTCTCTTTTCCTGCCGGTGATTTATACCGAAATCATCAACCAGTCGCGACGGCTTTTGAGCGAGGCGCTCAATGTTGCGCACAAACTGGTGCGCATGCGCGCCCGTCCCAAGATCCTCCTGTGCTCCAACTACGAGGACGCGGAGAAGCAAGTGATGAAGTATCGTGAGTACCTGCTGGGCGTGGTGTCGGACGTGGAATTTCCGCGCGGCGGCGAGATTACGCCCGAGGCCGGCTTCGAGCTGGCACGCATGGTTCGCGATACCGTGCCTGACATTCCCATTGTGCTGCAGTCCAGCCGAACCGAGTTCATGGAACGTGCGTACCGCGAAGAATTTTCCTTTCTGCAAAAGCGCTCGCCGACTCTGCTGGGAGATCTGCGGCAAATTATGGTCGATGAGATGGGCTTTGGAGACTTCATTTTCCGCTTGCCGGATGGCAAGACGGAGGTGGCCCGCGCCGCCGATTTGAACGCGCTGGAGACCGAGCTACATACCATTCCGGCGGAGAGCCTGGCTTACCATGGCGAGCGCAACCATTTTTCTCACTGGCTGATGGCGCGGACCGAGTTCGCCTTGGCGCAGCGGTTGCGGCCGCGCACGGTGAGCGACTTTGCCACCCTCGAAACCTTGCGCCACGATCTGATCGAGTCGATCGCCGAATATCGCCGGGAGCAAAGCCAGACGCTCATCGGCGAATTCAATCCCGCGACTTTTCAGCCCAACGGCTCGTTCTTTCTCCAGATTGGTGGTGGTTCTCTGGGAGGCAAAGCCCGCGGACTGGCATTCATTCGACACTTGCTGCATCGCCGCCGAATGGAACGCCGGTTCCCCGGCATTCGCCTCTCGGTACCCCCTACGCTGGTGTTGAGCACGGACGTCTTCGATCGCTTTCTCAGCGAAAACGACCTGCTCGATATCGCCATTCACGGTACCGATGACGAAGAAATAACTCGCCGATTCCTGGAAGCGCCATTTCCCATTTCCTTGCTGGACAACTTGCTTGCCTTTCTAGAGGAAGTACATTATCCGCTGGCGGTGCGCTCCTCCAGCCTACTCGAAGACTCACAGTACCAGCCTTTCTCCGGCGTTTACGAGACCTTCATGCTGGCCAATCAGCATGCCGATATTCAGGTGCGCCTGGAAGAGTTGTTGGAGGCGATCAAACTGGTTTATGCTTCCACCTTCAGCCAGCACGCAAAAGCCTACGTACGAGCGACACCCTATCGTCTGGAAGAAGAAAAAATGGCGGTGGTCCTGCAGCAAGTTGTGGGGGCCGCGCACGCTAACCGCTTCTACCCAAATTTTTCCGGCGTAGTGCGTTCCCGCAACTTTTATCCGGTTGAGCCGGGCACGGTGGCTGACGGTTTCGCCGCTGTCGCCCTGGGACTTGGGCGGGCGGTAGTCAGCGGAGGGAAGTCGCTGACTTTCAGTCCGCGTTATCCCCGGCACCTGATTCAGTTCTCGTCCGTCGAAGATATCTTGGCGAATTCGCAAACCGAGTTCTGGGCGCTCGAACTCACTCACCCGGTCCACACCGAAAATCTGGTCAGCGACCTTCGAGAAGTCTCGTTCGGTCTTGACGTGGCCGAGGCAGATGGGACCTTGCAGATGCTGGGATCCACCTATTCCGTGGATAACCATGCGGTGTATGACGGACTGAGCCGACGCGGGCCGCGGGTTGTCAGCTTTGCCTCCATCCTCAAACACGGGACCTTTCCGCTGGCAGAAATCCTGGATCAGCTGATGCGCATTGGTGAAGACGCGCTGGGCAGGCCGGTGGAAATCGAGTTTGCGGTGCGATTGCCGCAGGGTCAGGATGAGCCTGCCGACTTTGGATTCCTCCAGCTACGTCCTCTCGTCCTTTCGCGTGAAGGCGAAGAGATGCAGATGGAAGACGTCGAACCGGAACGCCTCGTGTGTCAAAGTTCGCAGGTTTTAGGACACGGCCGCTTGCAGGACTTGCGCGACGTCATCGTGGTAGACTCGCATCGCTTCGAGCGGGCCCGCAGTCACGAAGTGGCACACAGCGTCGCCCATTTCAATGCCAAGCTGAATGAACAGGGAAGTCCGTATCTGCTGATCGGGGTCGGCCGTTGGGGATCGACCGATCCCTGGCTGGGAATTCCGGTGGCGTGGGACCAGATCTCCGGCGCCCGCGTTATCGTCGAGTCAGGATTTCGCGACTTCCGGGTTGTCCCATCGCAGGGAAGTCATTTTTTTCAGAATCTCACCGCATTCCAGATCGGCTACTTCACCGTGAACCCTGACGCCGGCGAAGGCTTCGTGGATTGGCAGTGGCTGGCTGAGCAACCCGCCGCCGAAGAGCATGGTTGCGTGCGACACTTGCGGTTTGGTTCGCCACTGGTGGTGATGATGGACGGAAAAACCAGCCGCGGAATGATCTTCAAGCCGGTCGCGTCCTAACGTCACACAACCATTGAGAAGCGCTGGCGAGAAACGGTTTTTTTCATAATCAGCATCGCTTTCGTGGCAATTCCGACCTATGACGGAAATGACAACGGGGCCGCTCCTGTAACCGCGCCAGCCGGGAAGAATTCACGGAACGCCGTTATCTCCGACAGCGTTCGCCGGCAGCTTCTGCAGCGAGGGGTCTTTGGTCGCAGGGAAACGGAGTCGACGACACCGCAATGACTACTTGAAGAGTAGTCGTCAATGCTGCAAGAGCCGAGACGCTCCCAGTTTATTGCGGTCAAGAAACGAGGACAAAGGAGGGTAGGTAATAGCGCCTATCCTCCTTTGTCCGCCGTTGATGCCGTGAGTTGAACATCAAGAAGACAATGCGCAGCCCGTCCGTATCTTGGGCAATGCGGCAGTGCTGGCAGCCAAGCCGTGGGGGAAGGGCATGGACAAAGGAAAGCCGTTCGCCTACGCAGTTTGGTGCAGCGACGCCTACCGGCGCACTCCGACGGGGTGGCGATACGTCTTGGGCCAGTCTTCGTTGCCGTTGCCCAAGACTCCGGAGCGATAACCAGAAAACAGAGTGGTTTTTCAAACGAAAATAGTCTGGGACGATTGCCCGCTACAATTGAGATATGCATAACTATCGACTGGTGAGAACAGGGGCTTCAGTGCAGGTGTTCGTTGATGGAAATCCCAAGCTAACGGTTGACGCGAATAGGCGAGATGAAATGCGTAACTATATGGCGTCAGTCGGCCTCAAGCCCGACGAGATCAATCAGAAGGTCCACGAACTCTACATCACGAACACGACGAAATTTTTCGGCGGCGGGATGGCTGCTGTCCGCAGCCGGGCGACCCATCCCAACCAAGCCTCGCCGGGAGAAGCGGAAAAATAGTCTTCGGTTGCCGGAGCAATATGGGATTGCAGTTGAGGCTTGCTGGCGATGACAGAGACGCCAGCTTCAGGGTCTAAAGGGCCCTGACGACCAACCTGACCCACTACCGAATATCCAGCAAGTTGACGACGGTGCCGTCTTTTCCCGTATCATCGAGTCTCCATCCATGCGAAACCGCAGGAACCAGTTGTGGGTTGCAGTCGCGCTCGTGGTAATCGTGGGCGGCATTGTTACAGCCGTTCTGCTGCGAAAACGGGCGGCTCCCGATGCGGTGCGCCTGCTGCCCGAATCTGACGCCGTGCTCTACATCAACCTGGAGCCGATCCGGTTGTTTACCGACATTGGCAAGAAGCCTCCCAAGGACCGCGATCCGCAATACGAAGATTTCGTCCGGCAAACTGGTTTTGAGTTTGAGCGCGACCTGGACAAGGCGGCTTTCGCCATTCACTACGGCGCTTCCAGCCATGGCCAGTCTGCCGATACGCGGTACAGCGAAATTCTGCAGGGGCGCTTCGACAGCGCCCGAGTGAGTGACTATCTTCACAAACTTGCTGCCCATGCGGAGCGATACCAGGACTACGACATTTTCATCATTCCGATGGAAGGGCGGACGGTGCGCGTCGCGTTACTGGGCATCGATATCGCAGCCGTGTCTAATACCGAGAGCCCCGACACCATCCATGGGATGATCGACCGCTATAAGCAGGCGGCCCTGCCATTCCGCGGACCACCGCTGGTCAGCGATTACTACCGGCGGGTGCCGCTCGGCAGTATTATCTGGACGATCGGGAGGCCTCCGGCTGCCAGCTCATCCCAGGACCATGGCGAATTGCTGCTCCCTGGCGGTTGGAGCGGTCTGCTGCCGCCAGACAGTGTGGTTATTGCCTCAGCGCGGCCGTTGAACGACGTTCGCCTGCGGGCCGACGTGATCACCCATAGCGACGCCGAAGCCCATCGCTTTACCGAGAGCGTAAATACCTACTTGACATTGTTCAAGTCGCTGGAAATTTCGATCGATACGGGTGGACCCGATAAAGATGTGAAGGCTGCCTTCGAGAGCCTGGAGGTCCACGCCGACGGGAATGAGGCCGTCCTGACCGCCAAAGTTCCCTACGCGTTCTTCAAGAAGGTGCTGAGCGAGCCGCCGGTTGAACTCGGCCCTGAAACGCAGAAGCCGCCGGAGCAGAACCCTCCAGCGGCCAAGAAAAAACCTTCCAAAGCAAAGTAAGTCGACTAAACTCCCGGTACCCCTTCGGCCAGTTGAGCGAACGTGGTACGCAGAAACTTATGGGGATTCACTGGCGTGTCATGAATGCGGACTTCATAGTGCAGATGCGGCCCGGTGCTACGGCCGGTAAGGCCTACGTAGGCGATAACCTCTCCGCGGCGCACGGACTGTCCGTCGGCTACCGCAAAGCCCGACAGATGACCGTAACGCGTTGATATGCCGTTGCCGTGGTCGATTTGGAGCATGCGTCCGTAGCCGTTGTAAAAGTCGGCGTAGGTGACGGTGCCATCGGCGGGAGCCAGCACTGGCTGCCCGTAGTGGCAAGAGATGTCCACGCCCGAGTGAAAGGCGCCTTCGCCGTTGAACGGGTCGATCCGCTCACCGAACGCCCCGGTGATCGGCCCCATCACCGGCCATATCGTGGGAGCGGAGGTAGCGGTAACCCAGTCAGACAGGCTGGCTTCATGGGTCAATCCCATTCCCAAGGCCGCCGTTGCCGCACCCGTCATGGCTGAATTGCGCAAGGCGTAGAGCTGGTTGACGGAGTAGGTGACTTCTTCCGGCTTGACCGGACCCTCGACAGCGTTCAGGAGCTTGCGATTGGGCTTTAGGCCGTAGATGACGGAGACGTCGTTGGCTAGTGAACCGAGGGAAGCGACCTGGATGTCCTTCTCGCGATTGACCTGCTCCAGCTGCGCGAAGCGGGTTTGCAGGGCCTTCTCTTCGGAACGTAACTGGTTGAAACTAGCTACCTTCCACAACATGCGGGTGTAAGAGCCAGCCATCCCTGTAATAGTGAACATACCGATCAGGGCGCCGGCGAGGAATACGTAGAGGTAGTGAATAGGGATCGGAATCTTTCGTAGCTGGCCTTCGGCATCGCGAGCTACGAAAAGAATATAAAAGCGTTTTCGCAAAACTATAACCCTCAGTTAAAAATGGTTCCGGAGAGCGACCGCGACAACTTATGAAAAACCGGAACGTAAAGCCTTGCTGGTCCGAACTTCTGATTCGGGGTCCCGGAAGGTCGTGGGTTAACGACCTTCCTGTTCCCGGCAGCAAGCCTATAGCCGCGCCGGGCGCTTGGCTGATATTAAGATGACATCAAAACCGTAACAGAGCGGGCTACTGGTGTCAATAAATCTGAGACAAAGCTCTGCCTCTACCTCTGGTGCGCAGAAGGCTAATTCAATTCAAAGCCAGATCCAGACCGGGTTGAAGCGCTAGGTTCTCCGGCCCAAACGCACTACTTCCCCATTGGATCGCAGATGGGTATCGACAACTCTACTGTCGCAGCCACACCGTAGTATCGCCGCTGGAAATAGAGTGCGACCGTTACCAGCCCGATCATCACCGGGACCTCGACCAGCGGCCCGATGACGGCAGCAAATGCCTCTCCGGAGTTGATGCCGAAGACGGCTACGGCCACTGCAATTGCAAGCTCGAAGTTATTGCTGGCCGCCGTAAAGGAAAGCGTTGCCGATTGCGCGTAGTCGGCCTTGAGCTTGTAGCCCAGGTAGAACGACACCAGGAACATCAACACGAAGTAAATCAGTAGCGGGACCGCGATGCGGACCACGTCGAAGGGCAGGCGCAGGATGTATTCGCCCTTCAGCGAGAACATCACCCCGATGGTGAACAGCAATGCGATGAGAGTCAGAGGACTGATGCGGGGAATGAAAGTTTTCTCATACCACGTCCGGCCCTTGGCCCTCACCATTACAAAACGGGTCAGCATCCCAGCGAGAAACGGAATTCCGAGATAAATAAACACACTGCGCGCTATCTCAGCGATGGAGACGTTGACCACGGAACCATGCAGGCCAAACCACTGGGGAAGTTTGGTAACAAAGATCCAAGCGTAGACCGAGTAGAAGAGAACCTGGAATACCGAGTTGAATGCCACCAAACCGGCAGCGTACTGCGTATCGCCTTTCGCCAGCTCGTTCCACACGATCACCATGGCGATGCAGCGCGCCAATCCGATCAGGATCAAGCCAGCCATGTATTCCGGATATCCGCGGAGGAAGATGATGGCCAGTGCGAACATCAGCACCGGCCCGATCAGCCAATTCTGCACCAACGAAAGCGCGAGGATCTTCTTGTTGCGGAAGACTTCGCCCAGTTCCTCGTAGCGCACCTTCGCCAGCGGCGGGTACATCATCAGGATGAGTCCCACCGCGATGGGAATCGACGTGGTGCCCACGCTGAAGCGGTTAAGGAAAGGAACGATGCCCGGTAATGCCCATCCGGATAGCACGCCCACGGCCATGGCGGCAAAAATCCAGAGCGTCAGGTAGCGATCCAGAAAGCCCAGACGAAAGGTTACTTTGTTCTGCATGCAGTCTCCAGCAACGGGGCGCACTTCATTGCCCGCCAATCCGGTCGATCTCATTCTGGATCGCGAGTCTGTCAAGGCTCGCCATCGGTAACGAGAGGAACAAACCGATCCTGCGATCCAGCATCATGAAGGCATCGCGATAGGCGCGCTCACTTTCGGCAGGCGTGCCCTTGGCCGCCGCCGGATCCGGGATGCCCCAGTGCGCCGTCATCGGCTGGCCCGGCCAGAGAGGACATACTTCTTTCGCCGCGCTGTCGCACAGTGTGAAAACGAAGTTCATCTGCGGCGCGCCGGGTTGAGCGAACTCGTCCCAATTCTTGCTGCGCAGTCCCTGGGTCGGCAGGCGAGCGAGTTCCAGTTGCTGTAGCGCCTCAGGACGAACCGCGCCTGCGGGATCACTGCCCGCGCTATAGGCAGTGAATGTCGCTCTCCCTTTGAAGTTCAGGATCGCCTCGGCCATGATCGAGCGAGCCGAATTGCCGGTGCACAGAAAGAGAACGTTGTAGCGACCAGGCATGGCGGTTAGACCTTCGTCGCAATCTGCGGCTTCTTGGCACGGATGAACGCACTCATGAACTTGCCGTCCATCTGCGGAGCGATGGCATCAACATCGATTCCCTGCCCGGCGAGAAACGCCCGCGCGTCTTCAGCTTTGTAGGTGCGAGTAGGTTCGATCTGGATGGATTCAAAGCCGGCAACTGTCAGCTTGGAGGAGTACTCCGTGTCCTGCAGTGCCCCGGCTATGCAACCCACCCATAGCAGCACGCTATCGCGTACTTCCTGCGGCACATCGCCATGTACCACAACGTCGGATACGGCGAAGCGGCCTCCCGGCTTCAACACCCGAAAGGCCTCGCGCAGCACGCGGTCTTTGTCCGCCGAAAGATTGATGACGCAATTGGAGATGATCACGTCCACGGAATTGTCGGGCAGGGGAATATTTTCAATCTCGCCCTTGAGGAACTCGGCATTTTCCACACCTGACTTGCGTTGATTATCGCAGGCCAGGGCGAGCATCTCGTCGGTCATGTCTAGACCATAGGCCCTGCCGGTGGGGCCGACGCGCTTCGCCGACAGCAGCACGTCAATGCCTCCACCCGATCCCAGGTCCAGCACAGTCTCCCCCGCATTGAGTTGCGCCAGCGCGGTTGGATTGCCACACCCCAGCGAGGCCTTCAGCGCTTCTTCGGGAATTTGCAGCGCTTGAGCCGCGTCGTAGAGATCGGTGGTGATGGGATCGCAACGGCCATCGAGCGCGGCGGAGGCGCCGCAGCAAGAAGAGCCACCGGTGGGTACGCGCAACGCAGCCTGACCGTATTTTTCTTTCACTACTTCCTTGATGTTCTGGGTAACCATGGCTTTCTCCTATTTGCAGAGGGTAACGATGTTCTCGGGCTTGACCGCCCTGTTGCGGGTGCAGCACTCGGCGTAGAGGAAGCCGAGAAGTTCTTGCAAGGCTCCGGTGTTTGCGGTGTACCACAAGAAAGTACCTTCACGCCGAACCTTCACCAGGTCCTCGTTCTTCAACTTGTCCAGATGGTGTGACAACGTTGAGCTGGGGATTTCCAGTTCGCTGCCGATGTCGCCCACCACCATGCCCTCGGGATGGGCCGACAGCAAGAGTTGCATGATGCGCAGCCGCGGCTCGGTCCCCATCGCCGAAAACATATCGGCGAAGCGGATGATTTGCTCGGGATCCGGTTGCTTGGGCAAGGGAGTCTACTGTCTCTATATTTCTACAAGTATCGAAATATAATCGGGATGTCAAGCCCCCAGTTGGGAAAGTATGGTTGAATCATCTGGCCGTCCACGGTAGCGATTTGACTTGAACGGTTACGGCAACTGAAAACCAACCGCGGAGTTCTGGGCTCAGACCAAGTCCTCGGTCGGAATCACAAGTTGCTACGGCGTGGCACCTACTGACAGCCGATCGCTGACGGCTGATGGCTACTCGCTAATTCACTCCGGAGTTTGCCGCAACCGTGGGCGCTACCTTCTCGGGCGGGCGCATCAGGCCGAAGTTCTGCAGGTAGGCGACGGTGCGTTGCGCGGCCCCGTCGAAGGTGAGCTGGCAATTTACGAATTGCGTATTCTCCCAAGTCACGTCGCCGCCGCCATACACCAGCTTGCACTCGGTGAGCACACAGTTTAGAAATCGCTTATCGTCCATGTAAACCGTGATGCCTTGGGGATGCCAGTTCTCCAGTACCTGCATGATGGGTCCTCTCGCCACAATGATATGAACCATTAGGATAAACCTTCGGGCCAGGAAACAGTGCGGCCAGGAAGGGTCCTAAGACTACACGCGCCAGCTGGGTGAATCGGAACCCCATATCTCCACGCCAACAGGCCTTCGGCGAGGGCCCGCCGTCTGTCCGAAAAACAAAAAAGCAGACGAATTGAGTGCGTCTGCTTCGTTAATGAGTCGAGGCCTTCCAAGAAAAACTTTAGGCGCTCATCGTCACATCGCTGGCCGAACCGACCTGCCCCATGGCGCTTTCAGCAGTGCTGCGAATCGTTTCCGCTGCGCGTTGTACCCGGTCGCGGTTGTGCTCATAAGTCTCGCGTGCCGAGTTCGCCAGATCGTTGGCGCGGTCAGCCAGATTGGTGCGGGTCTCTTCCCCGCTCATGGGAGCAAACAAAAGCCCCAGTCCAAGGCCCAGGCCCAGGCCAACTAAGAATTTCTTCATGCCGTCCTCCTAAGATGATAGTTGTGTTCTGTGGAAAAACCGCGCCCCGAAGAGAGCGGCATAGACATCGCTGTTATAGATGCAGTACGAAGACCACAGTTTGGCCGTGGGCGGGAACAAACTTTCACCGGTTCGAAGCGTCTCGGCGAAGAAACTTCTACAGCGTGCGCTTGAATAGCGCGGTCGCAATCGTAATCATGACCGCGGCCGAAATCAGCAGATAAGCCAGGTCGGAGCGGATGGCGACGAATCCGGCATCCTTCAGCAGAATTGCCTTGAAGCCGTCCACCGCATAGGTAAAGGGATCGATATACGCGATCCCGCGCAGCCACGGGGGAAACGCCTTGATGGGATAAATCGCGCCGCTGGGAAAAAACAGCAGCGTGTTCAGGATGCCGAAAGTGGCGCGTGGCACCAGCGGATCTTCCACGCGCACCATCATCAGGAACATCATGGTGTTGAAGGCCACCGACGTGGCCACGATTAGCAGCAAAATATAGAAGAAGTTCTGCGGCACGAAGACCGAGCCCAGGCCGGAGAGCAGCGAGCCCAAGATGGTGATCACGATGCCGGCGAGGACGGCCTTGATCGCGCCCGCGATGTTGAGACCGGCGACCAACTCGAACTTGGTAATCGGCGTGACCAGATAGCCTTCGTGCACACCACGGGCTTTATCGTCGATGTACAACATGCCCCCGCCGATCATGACTGAGACAAACATGGCCAGCACGATCGATCCCGGAAGCAGGTATTTCATGTATTCGATATAGGGATAGAGCTCCACCGTGTCGAGCGTGATCTGCTGCACAATGCGCGAAGGCTCGACGTCGGGATTGTTCAGCGCTTTCGTCAGGTCGCTGAACTCCTGCTCCAGGGTCGAACTCATGAAGTTGTCGGTGTTGTCGACAATGAGCGCAATGCGCGGATGGTTCTGCTCATAAACACGGCGCGAGTATTCCGGCGGAATGATGATGGCGCCGTCGATGCGTCCGGTGCGAACGTCTTCCATTGCCTGCCGGTCGCTGTCATACGGCACCGGAGTAAACGTGCGGGCGTTGGATTGCACTGCCGCCAGGGCTTCGCGGACCTTCACTGCCTGGGTGCCATGGTCCTGGTCAACCACACCCACCCGCGCGTCCTTGATCTTGCCGCCGAACGCATTGCCCAACACGATGAGCTGCACCAGCGGAAAGACCATCGCGACCAGCATCAGCGCCGGAGAGCGGAAAAACTTGCGCAGCTCGCGCTCGACAATTGCCCACATTCGATTCATGGCCGCATCCCCGGACGGTCGGGCATGACGAAGCCGAACGCCTTCACTTGCTCGTCGCGCAGTTGCCGTCCCGTGAAGTGGACGAAGACATCGTCCAGCGTGGTGTTTTGCACGGAGAGCGACTTCACCTGCACCTGGGAGCGCACCGCCAGTTCCACCAGTTCCGTGGTTGTCTTGGAGCCGTCGCTACTCAGAATGCGATACATATTGGCTGCCTCCGACTGCACCGAAGTCACATCGTCGAGCTTTTGCAATTCCTCCTGCCAGTCCGCGGGCGCGTTCAGGAACTGCGCTTCGATGACGTTGGTTCCGGGCACGCTCGCCTTCAGCGCAGCCGGCGAGTCCAGCGCGACCAGCTTGCCGTGATCGACAATGGCAATGCGATCGCACAGGCGGTCAGCTTCGTCCATGTAGTGCGTGGTGATCAGAATGGTGAGCGCGCGCCGGTTCTTGATCTCGGTCAGCATCTCCCAGACGGCCACGCGCGAGACCGGATCGAGTCCAGTCGTAGGTTCGTCGAGGAAAAAAATCTTGGGACTGTGGACCAGGCCACGCGCAATCTCCAGACGGCGCCGCATTCCGCCGGAGAGCGTCTTGGTCTGCGCGTGACGCCATTTCAGCAGATCGACCGTCGTCAGCAGGTCGTCGATATTGCGCTTGCGGTCTTCGGCGGAAACTCCGTAGAGCTTGGCGTAGATGTTCAGGTTTTCCTCGACCGTCAAGTCGATGTCGCTGGTCAGCGCCTGCGGAATAACGCCCATGCAATGGCGCACGGAATCGGGGTCCTTGGCGACGTCGAAGCCATTGATGAGAGCGCGACCGCCATTGATCGGCAGTAAGGTCGTCATCATGCGAATCAGCGTGGATTTCCCGGCGCCGTTCGGGCCCAACAGTCCGAAGATCTCACCTTGATGAACGTTGAACGATACGTCGTCCACGGCGGTAAAGTCGCCATACTTCTTGACGATGTGGTCGACCACAATGGCATCGCCGCTGACCGGTGCTTCACAGGCGGCGCTGGGCTGCGTCTTGCGACTGAACCAGCTCATCGCGCGCCTTTCGTCAGGTCCTTCGGCAGCAGGACTTCGGCGGTCATGCCCGGAACCAGCGAACCATCAGGATTATCGACCTTCAGCTTCAGACCGATGGTTTTGATATCGCGTTTGCGGCGGCTGACGTCACGCTGCGTCGCGTAGTCGCTTTCCACGGCCTTGAAAATCACGGTCCCTTCCATGGGCGTGCCCGCCGGCAAGCGCACCTTCAGCTTGTCTCCGTCAGCTATGAAGCGCGCCTCCGTCTCGGGAGCTTCGGCCCGCACCCAGGTGTCGCCGAAGTCGATGATGGTCACGATCGGCGTTCCCGGATTCACCACTTCTCCCTGCCGGGTGGCGCGCACCGAAACGGTTCCAGTGACCGGCGCATAGACTTTCGTATAGCCCAGGCGGGTGTCGGCTTCGGCCAATTGCGCCCGCGCGTTGGCCACTTGCGCCTGGTTGGCGGCAACGTTGCTGGCTGCAGCGCGCTGTTGATGAATACGCGCGACAGCGGTGTTCAGGTCAGCCTGGGCCGCATCAACGTTCTTCCTCGCGCTCTCTACCACGGCCTGTTGCGCGTTCAGTTGCTCCTCGGCACGCACTTTGTCCTGGTCGGATTCAACCCCGGCCTTGGCCAGTTCGATCATGCGCTGCGAATCGCTCTTAATGCGAGCCAGGTCAGCCTTAGCTTGCACCAGCGTCGCTTTGGCTGAGGCCAGCCGCGCTTGCGAGTTCACTACGCCGCTGTTGGTTTCGCCCAGAGTTTGCGCCTCGGTGGCTTGCAACGAAGAAACCTGCGAATCGTAAGTGTTGATGGTAGCCGCAGCCGCGTTCTTCTCCGCTTCCAGTTCAGCGGAGTCGATCTCGGCGATCAGGTCACCGGCTTTGACCTTCGATCCTTCGTCCACATATAGCTTCTCGATACGCCCCATGATCTTCGAACTCACGATGACCTGATTGGCGTCCACAATGCCGATCAGCACCGTGTCGCTGGTGCGATCGGTGGAGTAGAAGTAGTAGCCGGCGGCAATCCCCAGAAGGACCAATAGGAATACGAAAAATTTGTGCGGTTTCACTTGTGTTTTCCTCGCTTGCGGTGCAAGGCCGTTGCGGCATGAGCGGAACTTATTTCGGGGGATCCGTCCTGCACGGCGGTTTCGGCGGCCAGCTTCACTCCGGCATCGCGATCGGCAAAGAGCGCCGCCGCAATGAAATCGAGCACCGCCGCCCGACGTTCCTGGATGGTCTGCGTCGAGGACGGATTCTCATTCATGAACTTTCGCCGCAGCGGCGCGGTCAGAAAGTAATGAACAATCGAGCCCATGGCCGACGGTGCGAACTGCACCGCCTGAACGGCGCGAAACTCTCCGCTGTCGATTCCCTCTTGCAGCAGACCGACGATTCGCAGGCCAATCGGCTGGAGGTACAGTGTGAACATCCGGTCTAGTTGCGTCGAACCGCCGCGGCTGGCGCTCATCAATTCGCTCATGAAGATGTGAGCGTAGTAGGGCGATTCGGCGATCGAGTCGAAGTGCGCCTTCACGTAGGAGAGGAACCGCTCGCCCGCCGTCCCCGGACGATCGCAGACCTTCATCACGCGATCCAGCAAAAGCTCGAAGAAACGGTCGAGCACCGCTCCGTAGAGAGACTCTTTGTCGCGGAAATAGTAGTAAAGCAACGCCTTGTTGACGCCAGCCGCTTCGGCGATGGCATCGACGCGCGCGCCGGCCAGTCCTTCCTGCGCAAACTCCACCAGCGCCGCCTGCAGGATGGACTTGCGGCTGGCAGCAGGCTGGCGGCGGCTGCCGCGCGCCGATACAGAATGGGCTGGCTGGACCTTCATTTAATTAACTAGTTAGTTAGATTAACAGGTGGCGATGCAGGATTCAAGACAAACTTCCAGGGAAACGTCTTGAGTGAAGAAAGACAATCCGAAACGAGAGAGAGGGTTAGAGCATGGCGGCGCCACAGGGTTCGCGTTCGTCTTTTGGACGCTAGACTAGTCTGCCGAAAGCGGCGGTGCAGAAGGTGCGCGTCTCTTCTGGCGTGGCGCAAGGCTTGCTGATTCGCGAGGTCAAGCCTGAATATCCTTCTTTAGCGCGTCAGGCTCGCATTCAGGGAAGCGTGATATTGCAGGCACTGATCGGCAAAGACGGCTCGGTACAGAATCTGCGCGTCATCAGCGGTCATCCCATGCTCGTCCAGGCCGCAATGGAAGCCGTGAAGCAATGGCGTTACAAGCCGTATTACCTCAATGGCGAGCCAGTCGAGGTCGAGACTCAAGTCAATGTGAACTTTACGCTATTAGGCGGATAGTTTTTATTGGGCGTTCGCCGGCATTTCTCCGTCGCTACACTTGGGCCCGGCGGGCTGGTAGCTATCCTTGTTCTGGGCGAAGCACCAATCCACTTGCTCCCGCGAGAATTCGTTCACCACTCCCGCCGGAATATCGGATTCCTTGATGTCTTTAAACTCAAAGGTGATGGTGCCGTCGGGCGCCACGGTCCCAATCACATAGCCATAAATATCGGTCCGGGCGATGCGCGATATGCCCGAGTCCGGCGGCAGGCGATAACGCACCGCGCCGGCGCTGCCCATGATCCATCCCGGCAAGACGTCGTCTTTGTGGCATGCCGTGTCGTAGATGTTGTTCATGACGAAGTGCGAATGGCTGGCCAGGACGTAAACGTTCTTCTTCGTGCTTTTGCGAAACGCCGCCAGTTGGTTGTAGACCTTTCGTCCGCTGGCCTGCTCCTGGGCCGAGTCGTTCATGCTATGTCCGGCGGAAGAGCTGTCGGGCAACGCCGCATGCATGCCCAGAACGACGGTGCGGACGGCAGGATTCTTGGCGGCGTTGGCCAGCACCATCTTGAACCAGGTCATCTGCCCCGAATCGAACATGTCGCTGGAGGCGTTGTCCATGCTGACGAAATCGACACCACGATCGATCCAGTGGTAATACGTTTTCAGCAGATGATCGGTTGGATTGTCGGCGAGCCGCTGGTTCTGTATTACAGGCTTGTTCAGCCAGTCGGCGAACTGCGCGATGTACTGCGGCCGGGTCATGGGTGGAACTAATTCGTGGTTGCCGATTTCCAGAAACACGGGCAGGTCGCCGAAGGGCACCAGCTGATGCTGAATGAAGTCAGGCCACGCACCGGCGAAATACTGGGTGATGGTCGCCTGCGGATGGGTGTGGTGATAGTCCTCGTCGAAGGTATAAATGGCCCGGTAGTCGCCAAGATGCCAGTAAAAAGTTGCGCCGTCGCTGCGCACTCCCAGCGCGATCGCGGGCATCACGATGTCGCCACAGTTGCGCGAGTCACCCGAAACGGCAAACTTCCAGCTTCCGCCGACGTCTTTGTGTTCCTGCGCGCAGAGTACGGCAGACAGGGACACGACCAGGAGCGTTCCCAGAATCCAAGAGCGGCGTGATGGTGGATCGCCTGTGGTTAACTTTGTGATCGCCATGCCTTCGCTATTCCCAAGCAGGTTTGCCTCGAAGCGCACGATCATACTCGATTCCGGCGAGGGTCACAATTCGATCCGGAGTAGCGGTGATGTCAAGCTGC
>PMWW01000197.1 GCA_003165795.1 Acidobacteriaceae bacterium | reverse complement strand
GACCTGGTGATCGTGGACAATCTTGCTCGCCGCTGAGCTCATGGGAAAATCTGTCGTGCTTCGTGAATTACTTCCGCAGGATCTTAAGCTGGAGATGGATCGCCTCACTCGTGACGAGGTTGTTACATCCGCACGTTTTCTTGCCGGCGTGGTGGGAAAAGCGCATGCGAGGCAAATGGACGAAAGCGCACGGAAATCTTGGATGTCGGGCCTGCGGCGCAATCGGTCCAAAAACCTCGACGCTCCCCCCTGGTTGTGGATCAGCGTAGTGGAGCTGGTTGCAAGCCATGAAAAAGCGTATCTCGAACACTGCAGGGAATACGCGCTGGCATCGGCAAGATAGCCCGTTTACCAGAAAGACCCCTCTCAATTTAATCGCTCGCCGACTGTTCAAATCCGGTGTTCGCACGGAGCCTCGCTCCTTCTGGGTCAGGATGGACGGAGACAATCCTGTACGCATTCACTAACGGCACCGGCATTTCTGACGATGGATTCCTCAGGTAATCTCGCTCCAGAATCCTGTTCTATTCGTCTCAAATGGGACGTTGACCTGTACTCGGCGTGACCTCGGAAGATCATCGGGAAGCAGAAGTCAAGTTGGCTTTCGCGCTGTGTTCGCTTTGTGATCGCCGACTATTCGCCCCAGCGGGTTCTCGAAACCGGACTACTACTGAAGGCGCCGGAGAAAAACCCCTGCAACGAGAGCGAAGTCGCTCGTAGGTCATTTTCTCTGGTCCGGTTTGCGTAGCGAATGTCGCGAAAATCCGGCCTTTTTCGCGCTTTTCAGGACCAATGGATTAGAGATTCTCTGCAGTTGAGACTTGCTGGCGGAGGGAAGTGAATTCGGACTTCATGTACTCTTCCGACGACGACAACGAGAAGGTTCTGACGTTGCGGCATTTACTGGAATTTCGTCGCTGAAATGAATACTCGGGAGAATGCTTTCCGGGCGGGTTCGCCGTATTCGGCCAGCGACAGTGGAGGCTTCGTCGGTACGCCGCAATTCGAAACCGATGTGCTGACGCCTGTGGTCACGGGAATGGTCAGCCCGCAACAGGTGGCGTTTATTTCGCGGCAGTAGCTTCCCTCTAAACTACCACCGTTGCGATTTGTGCAGTCCGGTGATGGCCTGCTGCGTTCGGATAGTCACGAATTGGTCACGGTGCGCGAGCTCACGGCTTGAGTTCTTAGCGACTGATCCCTTGTCTTGCCAGCCGGAAAAGGCCAAAACACGCGACACCGTGGAATACAACGGCTTCCTCTCATACAGCCACGCGGTGGACGGCAACCTTGCGCCTGCGGTACAGTCCGCCTTGCATCGCTTCGCGCGCCCCTGGTATCGCCTCAGGTCGGTGTGGATTTTTCGCGACAAGACCGGCCTGGCGGTGACTCCGTCACTGTGGGAAACGATCGAAAAGGCGCTGGCCGATTCCGAATACTTCCTGCTGATGGGCATCTCCGGAAGTGGCCGCCTCGCCTTGGGTCCAGAAAGAGGTCGATTGGTGGCTCGCCAACTGCTCTCCGAGCAACATGCTTATCCTGTTGACGGATGGCGAGATCGGGTGCTCTCGCCAGGGCCAAGGCTGCCGATCCGTCAGGGTTCGAAGAGATTAGCTTTTGCGAAGCGCGATTTGGTTTTTCTCATTGCGCACGCGAGAAAGTGGCTCTTTGGATTCTCGGGTTGCCGCAGAGGCTGCTGGATTGGTCGCCGCAGGGTATAAAGAATGGGCCACAGTACATTGGCGCCGACTTCACTGGACGGACCATTCGTAGCATGGCTGATTTCAGCAGGGCTCGATTCGATCAGCCGCCGGCTCTTGGCGACATCCGGCAGGCGGACAGCCTGGATCTAGCTTGGGTGATCTTCAGCTTTCGAGGCTGGGCCTGGCCACAATGGCAGTATTGGACCACACGGACCGATAACGCAACGCGCTTAAGGCGCCTTCGAAGGCTCGCCAAAGAAATCCAGGCCGTGGACGCGAAGCGAGATCTGTTCATTCTCGAGCGAATGGCAGAGCGAGGCATCGCGTGGTCCGCTTGGTGGGCCAACGCGAAGCGCCCTTGGGATCTTCACCGGCAGAAGCGGGCAATCGAAGATGAATCTGCTCGACGGCCGGAGTGGCGGCGCGGACTCGCTCGGCTACGCGGGGCCGCTACGGTAGCATGGTTCGCGCTACGTGGTATACGCCCCGCAGGCCTTCCAGCAGTATTAACGATGCTGATCTTCTGCTATCGCTACCTTTCCGATTTTGGGCGGAGCGTCGTCTTGCCGTCGGTTTGGTTCATCATCTCGTTGTTCGCGTTCGGCTTCTGCTATAGCGCGTACATTATTGGTGGAATGTTGTCGAAACCGGTAAAGGCACTCGCCGTCTTTACTTTGGCCAATGCAATTCCTTTTCTCGGTGCCTCGCGCCAAGCATTCGGAGACTCGGCGGCTGTTTTGTTTCCTCGCGTCCCAGAGGGCGTACATGTAATCGCGCTTATTCAAGGCCTCGTGAGCACAGTCTTGCTCTTCTTGATCATTCTCGCGTTCCGCCAGCACTTTCGAATCCGCTGATACGCCCAGCGTAAATGTAACGACTCGGTTGTGACAAATGGGCATGGTGTCGCCGACGAATCTGCGGGAACATCTCCGACCCATTTGGTGCCTTACTCCTGCTTGGCGGCGAAGTATTTAAGCATAGATCTCCGTTACGACTCCGCCGCTGTCTTCGTCGAGATTTCTCGGGACATTTGTGGATACAGAGATGCAGTGCTGGCGACGCTGTGCCATGAGGTTTGTCATCAATTCCTTCATGTACGCGGAATCCGCCACGGCGCGGAGCAAATTGAAGAAGCAGGCATCTAGCTAAGGACTGGAATGGGGGTTTCGCAGCGACTCATGGCTACGCGAGTGTTCAAGCAGCTGAGAACGGGGAATCTTCGCGATAAACGTTGCAGGCAGGCGGTCGTCGCGGAAATGATAGACAGCACTATAAGGCGCCGTTACATTTTTCATGTGACCAGAACACTCGTAATCCGATCCTGGGCGGTCATTGGGAACCGTCATTCACCGGGCGCGTGTGGCGGATCTGCCTGAAGGCAAATCCCCAGAAGGCGTTTCCCGCCCCAAATACTCCTGAAGGCAATTCCATAACGATCAAGTTAAAGTGCCTCGCGGGCGGGAAATGTCCTCGGGCCACCAACGAGCCAAGTCCGGCACTCGCCTGCGATGAGCAGGTGCCCGGCAAAGCCGGACTTGTTCCTGCGGTGTACGCGGCAGAACCCGACCAGCCATCTCCGCAACCGGGTTGGGTGGCGCTATCCCATCGCCCGACAGCCTCAAGAGAGGGGTTCGAACTTCAGGTACTGTTTGGAAGTTGGCTGTAAGTTCGCAGCGTACACCATTTACGGCGAACGCGCCCCGACAAACTAACAGACCCTGGCATTAGCGAAAGGGCTGCAGGCGGACCGCTACCAAGCACTACGATATTCCACCCCCCTAAGTGGCTGAGCGGAAGATTCTTACGATTGCTCGGGCAAAACTACTCCTGCGTCGGCCTTCAGCTTGTCAAGATAATCCGCCCACTGTTGCATCATCTTTTTGCGCTCGGGAAGGTGCGCTGTGCGGTTGTAGGCTCTCCCGTTCGGGTCACGCACGGCATGGGCCAGTTGATGTTCGATGTAGTCGGGCCGGACGCCGAGCACTTCGTCAAGCAGCGTCCGTGCCACCGCTCGGAAGCCATGCCCGGTCATTTTGGCCTTGTCGATACCCATGCATCGCATGGCGGCGAGAATTGCGTTATCGCTCATCGGGCGTTGGTTACTCCTCGCTCCCGGAAACACATAACGCCCGCGCCCCGTGAGAGGGTGCAGTTCGCGCAGGATCTCCACGGCCTGCTGGGAGAGGGGCACGATATGTGGGGTGTTGGTCTTGGTCACGGTGTAGCGCCACTCCGCCGCGTCCAGGTCGATGTCCGCCCATTCGGCCTTTCGCAGTTCGCTAGGTCGCACGAATACTAATGGCGCCAGGCGTAGGGCACCGCGCAACGTTGGCGTCCCTTCGTAGCCATCCATCGCCCGCAGGATTTGGGCTACCTGTTTCGGATTCGTCGTTGCCGCGAAGTGCTCGCTCTTCACGGGGGGTAGGGCGCCCCTAAGGTCGCGCGACCGGTCATGATCGGCGCGTCCGGTGGCGACAGCGTAGCGGAATACCTGGCCACAGTTAATCAGGGCACGATGTGCGGTTTCCAGCGCGCCCCGGCTTTCGAT
This sequence comes from Acidobacteriaceae bacterium, assembly GCA_003165795.1. GTDB lineage: Bacteria > Acidobacteriota > Terriglobia > Terriglobales > Acidobacteriaceae > Bog-257. The sequence goes on along the minus strand of PMWW01000197.1, from coordinate 654 downwards.
TCGACGCACCACGTTGAGTAGTTCCGGTGCAGTTATTTCAGCTATCGGCCGCCCGCCGATCCACGGGAAGATGTCGTGCTCAAAGCGTCGGACAATGCGATTGTGGTGGTCCGGGACCCATGTCGCAGAATGCGTGGCGAACCACTCTCGCGCCACAAGTTCGAAACTGCTTGCCGCACGGTGGGCGTAGGCCAACTTTTGCGCTTTGCGGTTTTCGCTGGGATCGATGCCGTCTGCCAGTAGCTTGCGCGCCGCATCGCGACGGTCACGGGCATCTTTCAGGGTGACCTCGGGATAGACGCCCAGAGACAGCCGTTTTTCCTTGCCGTCGTACCGGTACTTCAATCGCCACCCCTTACCTCCGGGCGGGGAGACTTCCAGATAAAGACCACGCTCATCGAACAGCCTGAAGGGTTTTTGGTCGGGCTTGGTGTTCCGGATCGCGGTATCGGTTAGCGGCATGGGGGCAACTCCTTCTTAAGGAAGCTAACTTGCCCCCAATGTTGCCCCCACTTACCCCAAGATGTCAATGGACAGTGTTGTTCATCTGCGGATGACAAAGCATACGAAACTCCAGCATCCATAGGACTTACGGAAGTTTCCGGACGTTACTGGATTCTCTTGGATGATAGTTTGGTAGCGCTACCGGGAATC
>PMWW01000020.1 GCA_003165795.1 Acidobacteriaceae bacterium | reverse complement strand
CCCTTTTAAACCCAACAACAGGCGGTCGTTGAAGTGGCTCGGGTCGTAGATTCCATCTTCATCGAGAATCAGGGTATCCGCCAAAGCGCAGATCTCTAACAACCGGTGCCAGTCCGTCGAACTACGCGCCAAGCGTGACACTTCCAATCCCATCACCACGCCAACCCGGCCCAGTCCGACCTCGGCAACCAGGCGTTGGAAACCATTGCGGTTGTTCGCTGTGGCTCCGGACAAACCCAGGTCTTCATCGATAACGACAATCTGATCGGCAGCCCATCCCAGTACCTGCGCCTGCCGCTTCAGATCGTACTGACGCGCCGTGCTCTCGCGGTTCTCGTGCACTTGCCGGAGGGTAGATTGGCGAACATAGAGATAGGCCAGCCGTCGCAGATGCTGGGCGGTAACTTTATTGGATGGGTTCATGCGCCTCTCCTCTCATGCAAGACAAAACCATGTTGGTCAATAATGTGGTCAGATCGGGCCGCAGGACCGACGGAAGATCGAACGATTCATGCGGCGCACTTTGCCCGACCGGATGTGACCTCAGGGCCGTCAAGGCCTCCAGCCAAGCCATCATTCCGCGCGACAGAAACAGCGCCAGACCATGACCACGGCGAGAGTCGGCGTGCAGCCCATCCTGACGCAGGCTCTCATACTCTTGCTTCCAGTCGATCAACTGATCCAGGTTCTTCACCGGAGGAGACCCGTCATCGTTTTTTTTTCCGCCGTGTCAGCGCGCGTTCGATCGAACGTGGATTAATCGAAAGGCCAAAGCGTTTCTGGATGGCCTCGGTAACATCTTTCTCCACGGGAGAATCCGCACGCCACTGTTCGACAAAATCGAGGATCTCGTCGGTGCACTTGTGCGCCCGTTTGGGACCTCGACGGCGAGGAAGCAAACCAGAGATCCCCAGCTCCTCAAATGCGGCCTCCGCTGTGTAGAACGCCTGCCGGCTGACACCAAATGCGACTGCAACCTCGGTCACCGCTTGTCCGTCGACTTGGTGATGCCGCAGCATCTCATAACGAACTTGCACGAGATCGCGGGGGTCAAAGAACTCACGCTGGCGGAACGCTTCGTCGTGCACCGTGTCAGGATGCGGATGGAGCGCTCCCTGTCGGCGGAGTGCCTCGGCTTTGGCATCAACGGCACGGCTAGGGTTACCTGCTTCTGATCGCTTCATGACTGTCAATCTTATTATGTACACATCAAGATAGATGTCAAGATAATTACGTGGGGCGAGTCGCCTTAGAGTACAATAATTACGCTAATAATCGTTAATACTTGCGTAACCCTACGCCATTACCAATGAAGTAGTTGTACGTAATAAACATGACACTATGGACGTAATTTACATGACACTTCGAAATCGCCGTCATCGCCTCTGCCTCAAAGCCATCAGGTCTGCTAAAGCCATCAAGTCTTCCACGCGAAACTGAGATCGACCACCTCCTACACTCACGTACGCATCCGCAGGAACCGCATCCGTCCAACTGACAGGCACTGACAACGGTGATCCATCCGCAAGCTGAATCGTCACCCGGTCCTCGCCCCAGAGTTTCTTCGAAACAACAAAACGGAAGGACTGACCGCAAAGCGGGTGGAAGGGATGAATGATTCGAACTTGTTGCGAATCGACTAGATCACGTGTAGTTGACAGCTTTGGGCAAGGGTGGGGTGGAAGGCGAAGTGGGCTATTTCCGGCGCAACCATTGGGTTCCGGTACCGGTGGCCAGCAATCTTGCGGAACTGAACGTGAAGCTGCTGTCTGACTGCCGTCAGGATGAGGGCCGGGTCCTGTCAGGCCGGGTGGAGAATGTTGGCAGGTTGCTGCTGGCCGAGCAGCAACACCTGCGGCCCCTGCCAGCGGAAGACTTCGAGTTAGCGGAAGTAAGCTTCCCGCGAGTGGATCAGTCGGGATGTGCCAAGGTGCGAACCAACTTCTACTCGGTGCCGATGAAAGCAGGCGCGGTAGTCGAAGCTCGGGCTTACTCCAATGTGGTTGAGTTCCGGCAGGACGGGGTGCGGGTGGCGCAACACCAGCGCAGCTATGAACGCGCCCGGCAGATCCTCGATCTCGAACACTACCTGGAAGTGCTGGAACGCAAGCCCGGTGCGTTGCGCGGAGCGAAGCCGCTGGCGCAGTGGCGGGCCCAAGGTCGCTGGCCGGAGAGCTATGACCAGCTATGGGAGTTACTGAACCAGCGGCAGGGACGACAGGAGGGAACGCGATCGATGATCGCGCTCATCCGCCTAGGTTGTGAGTTCAGCTACGCCAAGCTGGAAACAGCGGTGGCGCAGGCCCTGCAGTTGGGCTGTACCGATGTGGCGGCCATTCGTCATCTGCTCATGAGCGACGAACTGCAGCACGCCGTGGTAACGACGGTCGAGATCGGCGCACTGGCTGCCTACGAACGTCCCCTGCCGACCATGAGCGAGTATAACCAGCTGCTCTCGGAGCCCACGATCGAGGTGCAGCCATGAGTCTGGAAGCCGCCAGCATCGCGCAACACTGCCAGACACTACGACTGACTGCCATAGGTACGCAGTTCTTATCGCTGGCCGAAGAAGCCAGTCAGCACAACCACTCCCATCTTCATTATCTGGAAGCTCTCCTCCAGGCCGAGGTCGAGGACCGGCAACGGCGCTCCATCGAACTGCGAATCAAAGAGGCCCATCTACCTCGAATGAAGACCCTGGAGGAGTTTGACTTCGCACAGTCGCCGCACATCCCGGCCTCGCGCATTCGCGCCCTGGCCGAAGGGGGCTATCTGGAACGCTCCGAGCCGATACTTCTGGTCGGCGAACCGGGGACGGGAAAAACCCATCTGGCCAGCGGTCTGGCCATCGCCGCCTGCCGCCAGCGGAGGCGCGTGCGCTTCACTACCGCTGCCGCCCTGGTCAACCAACTGGTCGAGGCACAACGTGAACAGAGCCTCAGCCGCATGCTGGCACGCTGGGCGCGGGTAGAACTAATCGTG